>DATGFI010000460.1:0-2857 GCA_035309205.1 Planctomycetota bacterium
TCGGTGTCGTGCTCCAAGACTGCTGTCCCGCGGGTGAAACACGACCACCGGTTGCCGTGCGTGTTCCGCCGGACTCCCCGGAGGACGGCAGCAATCCCGGGGGACATCCCCGCCGGGCGCATCATCGTCAGCATCGTGAAAGGGTCCTGGAAGGGGACTCAGATCCGCGCACTCCCCTGAGGGGCTCTCATTCAGGAGAACTGGAATCCCAAAAGGATGCGCAATCCAGAAGCGAATGCTAGAGTCCTGACAAGATTCTTGTTGGGGATTCTATGAGCAAAGTCAAGGCGAGTCTGCCGGAGCCCGTGCGGCCATCCTCAGAAAAAGTTGACGCCTGGAAGGTCGCCCAGCAGCAGCTTCGCAATGTGGCCCAGCTCATCAACCTCGAGGAAGACTTCTACCGAATCCTCTCCACCCCGCGAGTCTGCATGACCGTTTCGGTTCCGATCCGGCTCGACAGTGGGAAGATCCATGTCTACACCGGCCACCGCGTCCAGCACTCCACCGCTCGAGGACCCGGCAAGGGCGGCATCCGGTACCACCCGGACGTGACGCTCGACGAGGTGAAGGCGCTGGCGATGTGGATGACCTGGAAATGCGCCGTCATGGGGCTGCCCTACGGCGGCGCCAAGGGCGGCATCGCCTGCGATCCGAAGGCGATGTCCGAGCGCGAGTTGGAACGCCTGACTCGGCGCTATACCAGCGAGATCCTCCCCATCATCGGGCCCGAGCGGGACATCCCGGCTCCGGATGTGAACACCACCCCCCAGATCATGGCCTGGGTGATGGACACGTACAGCATGAACAAGGGCTTTACAGTCCCCGGAGTCGTGACAGGGAAGCCGGTCCCCATTGGAGGCTCCCTCGGCCGAGGCACGGCGACCGCCCGCGGACTGATGTTCAGCGTCCAGTCGGCTTTGGAGAAGCTCGGTCTTAAGAAACCGGGTCTCCGCGTGGCTATCCAAGGGTACGGTAACGCGGGATACAATGCCGCCCATCTCATGCATGAGGCGGGCTTCAGGATCATCGCCTGCTCGACTTCCAAGGGTGGGATCTTCTCGAGCAAGGGCCTGGATCCAGCGTCCGTCCAGACTCACTACCAGAAAACGGGCTCCGTTACCGGGTATAAGGGCGCCGACGCCGTCTCCAACGACGAGCTTCTCGAGCTCGACTGCGACATCTTGCTCCCGTGCGCCCTGGAGGGGCAGATTACCGGCCGCAATGCGGCGAAGATTCGGGCCCGCATCGTGGGGGAAGGGGCCAATGGCCCCACCACCCCCGAAGCGGACACGATTCTGCACGATCGCGGCATCTTCGTCATTCCGGATGTGCTGGCGAATGCCGGCGGCGTCACGGTCTCCTACTTCGAATGGGTGCAGGCGCTCCAGGAGTACTTCTGGAGTGAAAACGAGGTCAATGCCAAGCTGAAAGAGCTGATGGACCGGGCTTTCGAGTCCGTCTATTCCGTCCATCTGGAACGGAAGCTCGACATGCGGAGGGCGGCCTACGTCGTGGCCGTCTCCCGGGTCGCCGAAGCCCATCGGCTTCGTGGCCTCTATCCGTAGGCCGCGGCATCGGGGCGGATCTCCGGACCAGGTTTCCTCGCTTCCTCCGCCGATCGCGGCATCGGGTGTCTGGCTGGAACTCCCTATGCAAGTGCCGTTGTCGGCAGGCTCTCAAGGTCGGCAGGCAACCCGGATGAAAGGACATTCTCCGATTCCTCGGGGAATCGGAGAATGCAACCTGCCGGATTCAGTGTTGGTGGCTCTGCGGGCCCGCGCCTTCCGCTGCCTCTTTGGCGCAGCAGCTGCACGCGGCTTTCTGATCACAGGCCATGGGCTTTCCTGCAGCCTTGCAGCCTCCGGAGCTCATGGAGCAACACGCTCCGGAAGCGGCCGCAGATCCCATGCAGCAGGCACTGAGGCCCAGCGCCAGGAGAGCGGCCGCCAGGATGCCCAGGACGCGACTCATCCGCATTTCTCCTTAACTGAGAATCAGGTGCCGACGATGGCCTTGGACTCCTTTGCACGTTGAGCCCGGATGGCCGGGGCGTGCAACGGGTCGGATTTGAACGTCCCTGCGGTTCTGAGCACCAGCATCGGGAGTTCGCCACTGCGGAGCACCGATTCGGCCACGCTGCCGTAGACCATCCGGTCGACGCCCGTCCGACCATGCGTCGCAATTGCCAGGAGGTCGGCATCCTGCACGTCACTAAACGCGAGGATCTCGGTCGCCGGGTCGCCGTAGCGAATCGCGAGCTCCGTCTTGATTCCTTGCCGATGCATGAGTTTCTGCTCCCGGAAGAGGTTATTGGACACTACCTCCACGGGCATATCGTTCTTGGCCAGGGGATCCACGGCCGTCATGAAGAGCAGCTTCGATCCCGTAGCCTTCGCCAGTGGCGCCAGATAAGGCAGGATGCTGGCCGAGCGATGCGATCCGTCCAGCGCGACGACGATTCTCTTGAGGCGCAGCTTTCTCTTGGAAGTTCCCAGAGGATGGACGACCAGGACCGGGAGGGGGGAACGCCGGAGCACCTCCTCCGTGACGCTGCCGAGGACCAGCCGGCTGAGTCCCTTCTTGCCTTTGGAGCACATCAGAATGAGGGAGTACCCTCCCTGAACAGCCATTCTTACGATCATGGGCGCAGGCCGGCCAACCAGGACATGAACGTCTATGACCACTCCCTTGGCTTGCAGCTCCTTGGCTGCCGCAGTCAGGTAAGCACGAGTCCCTTGGATCTTCGAAACCTCTAAATCGGAGATGACGTGGACCAGAGTCACATCCGCATCCTGGGATTCCAGCAGGGTTTCCAGGTGCGGCAGGACCGACTCTGAGTCCTTGCTGCCGTCGAGGG
>DATGFI010000461.1:0-3887 GCA_035309205.1 Planctomycetota bacterium
CCACGGAGTCCAAGAGGCGTCTTCCGGGGCCACCGTACGTCCTCCCTCATTTCCCCGGTCGCGGAATCAGAATGCCAAGCCTTCGCGGACCTGTCAATGAAGGAGACTGGCGAAAGGAAAGCGCTTCGGAGGCTTCGTTTACGCGAGGTTTACCGGGCGGATCCCTCGCTCTTCTTGGGGGAAGAGCTATCGAGAGGCATGAACATGCCCTGGACTCCCACCACGCGTCCGCGGGCGTCGTAGACGGGAGTCTTCACGACGCGGATCTTGATCCGTTTCTGCTTGGTCTTGAAATCCTCGACCCCTTCGAACACCTTCTCGTGGGTCATGACCCATTGGTCGTCGCGGCGATACTTGGCTGCCAGCGCCTTGGGATTGGTGTCGAAGTCGGTCTTCCCGAGAAAGTCCTTCGTGGTCAGTCCGAGGAGGTCGCAGAGCCGCTGGTTGACGTATTCGTAGCGGCCTTCGAAATCTTTCCGGAAGATGCACTGGGGGAGGGATTCGATCAGGGAGCGATAGACCGCGTCCGCGTCTCGCGTCTTCTCTTCGGCTCTCTTGACGCTCCGGATATCCCGGGAGATCCCGAGTATGCCCGTGATCCTGCTTTTCTGATCCCGCAGGGGCACCTTGGTCGTGGACACCCAGCGGCTCTTGCCATCCCGGCCGACGAACTTTTCCTCCTGGTCGAGGATGGGAACCCCCGTCTGGAGGATGCCTTGCTCGATCTCCGAGATGGCGCGCGCGAATTCCGTGGGGTAGAAGTCCTGATCCGATTTTCCGATGGCTTGGGCGGGATCGGCAAGTCCAAACCAGGACGCCAGGACGCGATTGATCCTGACGAAGCGACCCTTGGCATCCTTGAAGAAGACGGCGTCGCTGAGGTGATCCAGGAGCTGCCGAAGTAGCGTGGTGTCGTTCATCGCAGGTCCGGATCCCCCAGGCGGGGAGTTCCGGATCAGATTAATCATAGCCCGGGCGGCCCCGCAATGCACATTTTCCGGATTTTCTCGGGATATTTATGGGTGCGGGAAGGGCGCGATCCGGCGCTACCCCGGGGGCGGAGGGGGGGCCCGACCCGGGGGGGCCTCGAAAGCTGCTCGTTTATGGGTGCTTCGAGCGGTGTTCGGAGGCCGCCGAGCGCGGGGCGGCGGCAGGCGGACTTTCGCGGAGTCCGCCGAGACCGGCTTTTCGGGCACGGACGTCGGGAGGCCCCGGGCGTGTCGGTCCGGGCGGATCAGCGTTCGTCGTACCAAACGCCGCCGCAGTTAACGTGGCCGCAGCCTTTGCCGTGGTGATGTTCGGGATTCTCCACCGCAGGCCCCCCGTGGCGCGGATGGTCATCTTCGATGATGCAGCCTCCGGCGGAGCCGAGGAGAAAGGCCAAGCCGATCAAGATCTTCATCGCTCCCTTCCTTTCGAAGTCCATCACGAGAGCCGACTTCCCATGGCCATGTACGACCTTTCAGACGATGGGAGTGGGCCCAAACGAGTTGCGCCCGTCCCCTCCCGGCGCAGCCCCGCTTTTCCGGAGCCGGAAGGGGTAGCCGGCTGGTGTTCGGGTGCCGGGTGTACTAAGATCCGGCAGGAAGGGGCGCGTTGCCTGGGCGCCCGAGGGAGGATCGTGAAGCCATCCGAGTCGAAAGTCATCCTGATCACCGGCGCCTCGTCGGGCATCGGCCAAGCCTGCGCGGACGAGCTCGCTTCCCGGGGCCACCGGGTCTTCGGAACGAGCCGGAACCCTCCGGGAAAGAAGGGCGCCGTCGAGATCCTGTCCATGGACGTGACCGACGAGAGCTCCGTGCGGGAAGCCGTGCGCCGGGTGACGGCGGAGGCGGGGCGCCTCGACGTGATCGTGAATAACGCCGGGTTCGGCGTCGCCGGCGCGGTGGAAGAGACCTCCGTCGAGGAGGCGAAGCTCCAGTTCGAGACGAATTTCTTCGGAGTCCTGCGGGTTTGCCGGGCGGCTTTGCCCGTCCTGCGCCGCCAAGGCTCGGGGCTCATCGTCAACATCAGCTCGATCGGGGGGGTGATCGGGCTCCCCTTCGAGGGACTCTACAGCGCGAGCAAGTTCGCCCTCGAGGGGATGAGCGAAGCCCTTCGCCATGAAGTGAGGCAATTCGGAATCGGGGTGGTGCTGGTCGAGCCCGGGGATTTTAAATCCCGGTTCGCGTCGAACCGGATCTTGACGAAAGAGTCGGTCGAGAACTCCCCTTACGGCGCCTCTCGAAAGGCGGTTTTTGGCGTCATGGCACACGATGAGGAGAACGCTCCCGACGCCCGGGGCGTGGCGCTCTTGGTCTCGCGGATCGTGGAAAGCCGGTCTCCCGCGCTCCGGTACCCGGTCGGTCTCTTTCTTCAGAGGCTCGCAGTCGGCCTGAAGCGAATCCTTCCCGGCTGGGCCTTTGAGCGGATCATCCGTTCGGCTTATAAGTTGTAGGGGGAAGGGAGGACGTGGGGAGGCGAGGCCGGGTTCGCCGAAAGGACGACAAGAATCCGGGGAAGGCCCCCCGAGCCCGGTCGGGTGTCCGCCGGCTCACCAGAAGAGCGGCTTCTGGGGGCGAGGAGGCGCGATGCCGCCGACAACCTTCAGGCGGCGCAGAAGCGCGCCCTGCCGGCCGCGCCTGTTCGCCGGACCCCTATTTGTCGTTGAAAACGATCAGCATGTCTTCTTTCAGGAGGACATGGTCGGGATCCGGCGGGGTGAGGAGTTCCCCCGTGGACCGCTGGATCGCGATGACGTGCGACTCGTAGCGGGTGCGGAACTCGCTCTCCTTCAGGGACTTGCCGGCCATCTCGACAGGCACATTCATCCGGCGGACCTTGCCGGTGGCGTGGCTGGCGATCTCGGAGAGGAGGTTCTCGAGCAGGGTCTCGTGGGCCAGGGCCGTCAGTCCCGAGTGTTCCTGCAGCATTTGGAAGCGCTGATCGGCCAGGCGCTTTCTGAGCGCTTTCACAATCGCCTCGCGGCTCAGCATGCCCGCGTACTCGCCGCTGCGCCCGTCCACCACCGGGAGGACGTCGAGCGCCAGGCGCCGGAAGAGGTCGAGGGTGCTGTAGAGATCGTCCTCGAGGGAGACGACTTTGTGGTCGGAAGCCAGGAGATCGAGCGCGCAGATCGCCCTGCACGCGCTGCCGTTCTCGGTAGCGGCCGCGATGTTCGCGGGCGGGATCGTTCCGATCAGCCGAGAGCCGTCCACGACCGCGAAGGTGGGACGCGCCCCGCGCGTCATGAGCGAGACCAGCTCGGGGAGGGTCTTGCCGGGTCCGACGACGTAGGGCCACAGCTCGTCCATCAAGTCCTTGACCCGCAAGGATTCGAGAATCGAGATCATGGACTCCCCCGCATGGGCGGGGGAGTCGTGCGGGCTGCCGACCTGTTCGGCATAGACTCCCCACCGGCGGCCCAGAAGGTACGCGACCATGCTGACGAGCATGAGCGGGACGATGAGGCCGTAGCTTCCCGTCATCTCCGTCACCATGACGATCGCGGCCAGCGGCGTGCGGAGCGAGGCGGAAAGGACCCCGGCCATGCCGACCGGGATCAGGCTTCTCCGGAGGGACTCGGGGAAGGCGCCGGGGAAGAGCGCTTCGAGAAGCGCTCCCATCGCGGCGCCGATCGCCCCTCCCATGAAGACGACGGGTCCGAAGAGGCCTCCGGCGCTGTCGGACCCCATCATGAGCGAGGTGGCGACGCTTTTGGCGACGATCACCAGGGCGAAGAGGCCGGCGGTGGCCAGCCAGATTCCCGCCTGGACCTTGCCCGGTCCGTCGAGCGCGCCCTGGATGAAGCCGTACCGCGAGTCCATGACCTGGGGAACGGCGCAGGCGATCAGGCCGCCCAGGAGTCCGGCGACGCCCGGCGAGAGCCAGCGGGGAAGGTGGAGCTT
>DATGFI010000462.1:0-2314 GCA_035309205.1 Planctomycetota bacterium
GGAGGAAGTTGGCGCCAGCCTCAATCATCCATCCATCCTCCGCATCATCCCGGTCTCCCCCAAGTGCAGGCCCTACATCGTGATGGAGCGCCTTGAGGGAGAGCTCCTATCGGACCTGATGAAACGAGAACGCCTCCTTCCCATCCCCATGGCCATCCAGCTCACCCTCCGCATCGCCGACGCCTTGGAGTATATGCACGAGAAACGGGTCACCCACCGGGACCTCAAGCCCAACAATATCATGCTGTGCAAGGACGGCTCCATCCGGATCATGGACCTGGGCCTGGCCAAGTCGGACGACCGACACCAGATCACCGTTCCCAGGGTTTCCGGAACCATGGGGACGCCGCACTTCATGGCCCCCGAGCAGGTGAAGGGGACCAGCGCGGGTGCCCGTACCGATCTGTACAGCCTCGGGGCCATCTTGTACGTCATGATCACCGGTCAAACTCCCTTTAAGGGAGAGGACCCGTTCGCGGTGATGCATGCCCGCGTCGTGGGCGACCCCATTGCGCCCCGCACTCTCAACCCAAAGGTCTCCCCCGCGCTGGAGGACATCATTCTCCATGCCATGGCACGCGATCCCAAGGCGCGTTATGCCTCAATCCAGGATATGAAGCGGGATCTCCAGTCTCCGGAGACCGTCGTACCGACGGGCCGGGACAAGCTGCTGGTAGCGCCCAGCGCCTGGAAGGTCCGGTGGCGGAGAATCCGGCCGTTCGCCTGGGGCATCATGGTCTTCGTCCTCCTCATGTTCGTCTGTTACGGGATTGCGCGACTCGTGAAGCCGGGTCGCGGTTGATGGGGAGCTGCCCTCTCGATCCATCGACTCGGCGAAGCGCCATCTGAGCCGCCGACGCCGCGCCAGCAGGCTGCCCCTTCTACCGCAGGGGCGAGAATCGGCCATTCGGCGATTTTGACCCTCACGGACCGGCTCCGTACGCAGCGGACCTGAGAATTCGGAGACGAGAAGGTCCTCATCTCTCCTTTGAACTCGATGTCTTCCATACCGAGCGGAGGAAGAGGAGCCTTGACGGTCTGAGAAACCGCTCGCGCCTACCGATCCACGACGCCAAGGAGGCGGGCTGAGCCTCGACCCTACAAACAGGTAGGGAATTGCTGGGGAGGAAACCAATCGGTAGCGTAGAAGCAGGGGTCCCGGTGTTGCGGAGAGCAACTTTAAGCCAATGAACTCAAAATAGTTAGGGATGAATGTTATCCCTGATGCCGGTGGCACATTCTTTGCTCAAGAACGGCTGCGCCATTTCGGATCACCTGCAGCGCGCGCAGGTAACCGTGGTCCGGACGCTAGCCTCTTCTAAGGAATCTGCACGTGGCCGCAGCGGAATCGGGAGCTCAGAAGAAGTCAACCCTAGGGCTGACGGGACTGACGATCAATGCGATGGCGTTGATCGCGCCGGGGGCCTTCCTCTGGCTGACCTATGCCATGCAGTGCCAGTTGGGAGCGCCGATGGCGGGTCAGGGAATGTGGTTCGGAATCACCTTCGCGCTGGTTCTGTGCTTTGCGACAGCGATCGCCTACGCCGAGCTTTCCAAGCTGTACCCAGGAGCCGGCTCGTCGTACTTCTTTGCCGAGCAGGCATTCCTGTCGAAGACGAAGTATCAGAAGTTCGCTCGTATCGCCAAGTTTACGGTCGGCTGGGCGAGCCATCTCTACTACTGGGTGTATCCCGGCGTCATGGTCGGCGTCACGGCGCTGCTCGGCGGATATCTCGCCGGGCAGCTGTGGCCCGACATCTTTTCGAGCGGCGTCGCCAGCCCACTGTTCATGATTCTTTTCTGCGTGGCATTCTCCTTCGGAGTAGCCTACATCGCCTTCCGGGGCGTCGTGGGTACCACGAGCGTGAATATGGCGATCAACGTGATCCAGATCGCCGCCCTTCTGGTCTTCTCCTTCATTGCCATCGCCTACCGGGCGAAGCACCCGGAGGGATCTGCGGGCTTCACCCTGGACCCGGATGGCAACGTGGTGGACAAGATCATTGCGACCGAGAAGGTCAAGGACAAGGACGGCAAGGAGACGGAGGTTCCCAAGAAGGCAAAGAATGACAAGGGCGAGGACGCCGGCTACGTCCTTGAAAAGGGAATCGACGGCAAGGATAAGAACTTCATCGTCTCCTATGCCGACCCCGTCGCGAAGGACAAGGACGGCACCGAAACCTTCCAGTACCATCCCTCCGCCAGCTCGGTGGTCCAACCGCATGGCTTCAGCTACGTGATCATCCAGGCGTGCATCGCGATTCTGATCCTGGTGGGATTCGAGTCGGTGACCTCGATGGGCGAGGAGGCGAAG
>DATGFI010000463.1:0-3311 GCA_035309205.1 Planctomycetota bacterium
AGGGTCATCGCCAGCTTCTCGAGTTGGGGCGACCAGTGAAGGAGCAGCTCGCGCTCGATGTAGACCAGGTCGTGCAGGGGGCCTCGGGCGATGGCGGTCAAGCGGCTGAAGAGCTTCGCCATCCCCAGCAGGAGCCCGAGCGGCCATCCCCCGAAGCGGAAATCCCGCTGGGTGATGTCCTTCGGGGGCCGGCAGGGTGACACGCTCGGTCGGGCGACCTCGCGAAGCTTCGGGAGGTACTGCAGGACCCGGAAGCGGGAGGAGGGGACGTCGCGCCCCGACGTGAGGAAGAGCAGCTTGGGCTTGCTCATCCCAGGTGGACCAGGAGCAACTGGATATCGGCGGGAGTGACCCCGGCGATCCGCGCGGCCTGGCCGACCGAGGCGGGCCGGAGGCGCTCCAGCTTCTCCCGGGCTTCGTTTCGCAGGTGCTTGAGGCGGCCGTAGTTGAACTTATCGGGAATGACCTTCCCCTCCAGGCGGCGAAATTTCGCGACGTCGTTCGCCTGCCTCTGGATGTAGCCTTCGTATTTGAGCCCGATTTCGACCTGCTCGGCGATCCCCGGGGGCAGGCCCGGGAGGAGGTCGCCGATCGCGACGCCCGGCCGGCGCAGGAGACCGTCCTTGCCGGACCTGCGCAGCGCGTCGATGGTGCCCTGGATGGCGGCCTCGCGGGCGTCGAAGGCGGCGCGGCCGTGGAGCAGGCCCAGGTCGAAGGCGTACGGCATCAGGCGGCGATCGGCGTTGTCGCTGCGCAGCAGGAGCCGGTACTCGGCGCGCGACGTGAACATGCGGTACGGCTCGCGGTGCTCGAGGCGGATCAGGTCGTCGATCATGACTCCGATATAGGCCTCGTCGCGGCGGAGGACGAGGGGCGGGCGTCCCTGGAGTCGGAGGGCGGCATTGATGCCGGCGACCAGGCCCTGACCCCCGGCTTCCTCGTAGCCGCTCGTCCCGTTGATCTGGCCGGCGAAGTAGAGGCCCTGGTAGCGGTGCGTTTCCAGCGTCGGGCGCAGCTGGTGAGGCGGCGCATAATCGTATTCGACCGCGTACCCGTACCGGAGGAATTCGGCCTTCTCGAGTCCCGGAATCGTGTGGATGAAAGCTTCCTGGACGTCGGGAGGCGTCGACGTCGACGTGCCGTTCACGTAGATGGATTCTCCGCCGATCGTTTCAGGCTCCAGGAAGATCTGGTGCCGCGTCTTCTCGCGGAAGCGGACGACCTTGTCCTCGATGCTGGGGCAGTATCTCGGGCCGACGGACGTGATCTGCCCGGAGTACATGGGAGCGCGGTGCAGATTGCCCCGGATGATCTCGTGGGTCCCTTCGTTCGTGTAGGTGATCCAGCACAGAACCTGCGGCTGCGGGAGCACGGTCGTCAGGTGGGAAAATGGCACCGGCACGGGATCGCCGGCCTGAATCTTGGTCCGGCTGAAATCGATGCTGCTGCGCCTGAGACGCGCCGGGGTGCCGGTCTTCAGGCGGCCGATCTCGAATCCGATGCGGCGGAGGCTGTCGCTCAGGTTCTCCGCGGAGGGCTCGTGGATGCGGCCGCCCTCACGCCGGAGTTCGCCGCAGTGCTGGATGGCTTTCAGGAAGGTGCCCGTCGTGAGAATGACGGACCGGGACCGGTACTCTCCCTTTCGGCCCCGGACGCCCGAGACCCGATCGCCGTCGACCAGGACTTCTTCGGCGCTGTCCTCGACCAGGGTGATGCGGGGCTCGTGGGTCAGGACCCGGGTCATGTACTGCTCGTAGAGGACCTTGTCGCACTGGGCGCGGGGGGACCGAACGGCGGGGCCCTTGCTGGTGTTCAGCATGCGGAACTGGATGCCGCTGGCATCGGTGGCCTTGGCCATCTCGCCACCGAGGGCGTCGATTTCCCGGACGATCTGTCCCTTGGCCAGACCGCCCATCGCCGGATTGCAGGACATGCGCCCGGTTGCATCGATCCTGAGGGTAAGGACCAGCGTTTCATGCCCCATGCGGGCGCAGGCGAGGGCGGCCTCGATTCCGGCATGGCCGGCGCCGATGACAATCACGTCATGCATTGCGGGAATTGTACAGGGCGGCGGCGGAAGGGAGAAGGGGCGCCGAGGGGATTTGGGGCTCGCGCCCGGGATCCGGGCGCCTAGGCTCCTCCGGGGGCCTGCTGGGCGGGATAGCGCTTGGCGACATCGGACCACTTTCCCGCCATAAGCTCGGGCATAAGGGCTTCCATGTCCGCGAGCGGGACGCGGATCTGCTGCATCGAGTCGCGCTCGCGGATCGTCACGCGGTTGTCGGGCGCCGCCTGCTCGTCGCCGACCGTCTGGACGTCGACGGTCACGCAGAAGGGGGTGCCGATCTCGTCCTGGCGGCGGTAGAGCTTCCCGATGGCCGCAGTGTCGTCGTAGACAGAGAACCAGCGGTCCCGGAGCCTGGCCACGAGGGCTTTGGCGGTCGACACTATTTTGTCGTTCTTCTTGAGCAGCGGGAGGACGGCGACCTTGATGGGCGCGACCTCAGGATGGAAGCCCAGGACGACGCGCTTCTCTCCCTTCACCTCCTCCTCGCGGTAGGCGTCGCAGAGGAAGGCGAGCGTCGCACGGTCTGCCCCGGCAGCAGGCTCTACGACATAGGGGATGAAGCGCTGCTTCGTCTCCTCGTCGAAATAGTCCAGGGTCTTCCCCGAAAACTTCGAGTGCTGGGTCAGGTCGTAGTCGGTGCGGCTGGCGATCCCTTCCAGCTCGCTCCAGCCCATGGGGAAGAGGTACTCGACGTCGACGCAGGCTTTGGCGTAGTGGGCGAGCTCGCCGCGCTCGAAGGAGAGGGCGTCCGCCTTGGGCACCTTCCGGTCCATCCCGCGTGCGATGCACTGGTAGTGGTCGCCCCGATCGAAGACCTTCGCCTTGACGGTCGTCCCGTCCTTCAGCTTGAGCGTGTCCAGGTCGTGCTCACGGGTCCTGAGGTTCTCCTTCCGGATTCCGAACTTGACGTACCAGTCGAAGCGCGACTGGACCCATTTGTCGAAATGGGCGTCCTCCGTGCCGGGCTTGCAGAAGTACTCGATCTCCATCTGCTCGAACTCGCGGGTGCGGAACGTGAAGTTGCCGGGGGTGATTTCGTTTCGGAAGCTCTTGCCCACCTGGCCGATACCGAAGGGAAGCTTCTTCCGGGAAGACTGGAGAACATTGTCGAAGTTGACGAAGATCCCCTGCGCCGTCTCGGGGCGAAGATAGACCCGTACTCCCGTGGCTTCGACGGGACCCAGGACCGTCGTCAGCATCAGGTTGGCGGGCTTGGGCTCGCCGAGGCGGCCGCCGCAGTTGG
>DATGFI010000464.1:0-4064 GCA_035309205.1 Planctomycetota bacterium
AGGCCCGCACGCGCCGATCCGTTCAGACCCGCGTCTGATTTCCGGCTTGCGCCGGTCTTATCGCGACATGTACTCGACGATGAGCTGCGACTCCACGGGGACCTGCAGCTCCTGGGCCGTGGGCAGCGTCACGACAGTGCCCGTAGCCTGCTCTTCGGCCAGTTTGAGCCAGGAGGGAATCTCCTGGTCCTTCTTGTTGAGGATGGCCTCTTTGACGATCTTTCGGCTTTTTTCCTTCTTCGAGGACTCGATGACGTCGCCCGCATCGACCTGGTAGGACGGGATGCTGACCTTCTTTCCATTCACGCGGATGTGCCCGTGAAGGATCATCTGCCGGGCTTGAGGCCGCGAGGACCCCATGCGCAGGCGATACACGACGTTGTCGAGGCGGCGCTCGAGGATCTGCATCAGGTACTCGCCCGTGTTGCCGGGCTTGGCGATGGCTTCGTCGTAGTAGCGCCGGAACTGGCGCTGCATGACGCCGTACATCTTCTTGGCGCGCTGCACTTCGCGGAGGTGAATGCCGAATTCGGTCAGGCGCACCCGCTTGGCGCCGTGCACGCCGGGCGGCTTGTTCTCCTTCTCAATGGGGCACTTGGGCGTGTCGCAGCGAGTCCCCTTGAGGAACAGCTTGGTCCCCAGGCGGCGGCAGATGCGACACTTCGCCCCGACAATGCGCGCCATACTCTAAACTCTCCTCTTCTTCCTGGGCCGGCAGCCATTGTGCGGCAGCGGCGTGACGTCTTCGATCACCCGCACGTCCAGGCCGGAGGCCTGCAGCGCGCGGATCGCACTCTCCCGGCCCGCGCCGGGGCCCTTGACCTTCACTTCGACCTCGCGAACGCCGAATTTCTGGGCCTTTTCCGCTGCACTTTCGGCCGCCTTCTGCGCCGCGAATGGGGTCGACTTCCGCGAGCCCTTGTAGCCGATCGTCCCGGCCGACGCCCAGCAGAGGGTATCGCCGCCCGGATCCGAGATTGTGATGATCGTGTTGTTGAATGTCGACTGGATATGGCAGACCGCTTTGGGCACCAGCTTCTTCACCTTGCGCCCGCCCGGGGCGGGGGCCGGCTTCTTCTCGTCCGCCTTCGCGGCCTCCGCCGGCCTTGCGTCCTTCTTCTCTTCAGCCATAGTCTTTCTTTTCCGCTTCCTACTTGATGCCCCAGGCTTGACGCCTCATGCGTCTTTTTAGGTCGGCGACTTCGCCTGCTTCTTGCCCGCGACCGTCTTCCGCGGGCCCTTCCGGGTCCGGGCGTTCGTCCGCGTCCGCTGTCCCCGCACCGGCAGGCTCCGGCGGTGACGGCTGCCGCGGTAGCACTGGATCTCTTTCAGGCGCTGGATGTTCTGCGCGATCACGCGGCGCAGAGCGCCTTCCACCACGTAGCTCTTGTCGACGATTGAATTGATGCGCGTCAGCTGGTCTTCCGAAACGTCCTTGATCCGGGTCTGGGGATTGACGCCGGCCTCTTTCAGGATCTTATATGCCAGCGTTTCACCGATGCCGAAAACGTAGGTCAGAGAGACCCACGCCTGCTTGTGCGCCGGAATTTCGATGCCGCCTACGCGCGCCATTCGTTAGCCCTGCCTCTGCTTGTGTTTCGGATTCGCACAGATGACCCGCACGCGGCCCTTGCGGCGGACGATCTGACACTTCTCACAGATCCTCTTGACCGACGGTCTCACCTTCATGGTCGACTCTAGTGTTCCCGGTAAATGATCCTGCCCTTGGTCAGATCGTACGGACTCATCTCGACGATCACCTTGTCCCCCGGGAGGATCTTAATGAAATTCATTCTCATCTTCCCGGACACGTGGGTCAGCACCGAGTGATTCTGGTTCTTCACCAGAGCCACCCGGAACATGGCGTTCGGAAGGGATTCCTTCACGATCGCTTCCACGCGAATTGGTTCTTCCTTCGGCATTACTCCTCAGAAAAACGGGCCTTAGTGGAAGGGATACTATAGGGATTGACCCCATCGATGTCAACACACTAAATGCCGTACCCGGCCCCCCGGACCGGAGTTCAGGGGCGGGGGGTGATCCCCAGGTTCAGGTAGATCTGGCGGGTCGCATCTGACTGGTTCAGGGTGTAGAAGTGGATGCCCCGCGCCTGATGGTCCAAGAGGTCCCGGCATTGCTCCGTCGCCCAATGCACCCCCACCCGCTTCACCGCTTCAGCGTCGCCGCCGCAGCGCTGGATGGAGCGCAGAAGGGAGGCCGGAAACCGGCAGCCCGCCGCCAGGTCCGCCATCCGCTTCATCCCCTTCTCCGACGTGATCGGCATGACCCCGGCCAGGATGGGCACCTTGATCCCCGCCAGATCGCAGCGGTCGCGGAAGTCGTAGAAGTCCCGGTTATCGAAGAACAGCTGGGTGCAGATGTAATGCGCCCCCGCATCGACCTTCGCCTTCAGATGGTCCAGTTCGACCAGACGGTTAGGAGTCGCCGGATGCCCTTCCGGAAAGCCCGCCACTCCTACGCCGAAGCCCCGCCGGTCCGGATGGCCTTTGAACTTTCCGATGTGCCCCACCAATCCCGCGGCGTAGCGAAACGCATCCCTGCCCCGGTCCCAGTCCTTCTTTCCGGCGGGCAGGTCGCCCGACAACGCCAGGATGTTCGAGACGCCGCTGGAGGCCCACTTCGCCAGGACCTCATCGATCTCCGTCTCGGAATGACACACGCAGGTAAGATGGGGAATCGTCTCCAGGCGGGTTTCCCGCCGGATGCGCAGGACGAGATCGTTCGTTAGATCCCGCGTCCCTCCCCCCGCGCCGTAGGTCACGTCGACAAACGACGGCTTCAGGGTTTCCAGGTGCGAGATGGTCTGGAAAAGGAGTTCCGACGCCTCGGCCGTCTTCGGCGGGAAGAACTCGAATGAAAACGTCGTCGCATGCTCGACGAAGATATCCTGGATGTGCATCGTTCGAGGATGATAGGGGCGCGGACTTCGGCCGTCAAGATGGGTTGGAGCGGGACTTGCGCGCGCCCTTCGCACCGCCGCTTCCTTGGCCCGGAAGACGTCCCATCGCGCCGCGGCCATCCGACGGCGCCGGCTCAGGGCCAGGGCTTGCCTCGGACTAGGACCTCCTGGATTCGAGCGAGCCCGTCGGCGTTGACGCGCAGACGGACGGTGATGTCTCTCTGGGAGGGCGTCTCGGTGCCCTCGGGAACGAAATACTTCTCCACGCCGAACATCGTCCGCCACCTCTCGCGGCGGCCGACGATCGCAACCTGGCCCGAGGACAGATCGAAGGGCCGGTTGCTTTCGGCATGATCCGGGACGTAAAAGTCGCCCTCGGGGCGCAGCACGACCCAGACCGATTCGCCTTCGTTGGGGTCGCGCCCCAGATCGCGCAGGGTCATCGGACGGCTAAACTCATACGACAGCGCCTGGTACTGGCCGCTCAGAAGATCCCTGGGATCGACCGGCATTGTACGGACGAGGATCGAGTCGCCCACCGTGTGGCGACGCTGTTCGACGGCGGCCCAGGCAGCAAAGAAAAGGACCTGGGCAAGAACCCAGCCCGCGGCCAGCTTCCAGCGCATCACACCCCTGCCTTTCCTGCCAGCATCCGCTTCACGATCCGGCGCCTCCATTTCTCCATGCCAAAGGCCGTCGCCAGAAGCACGACGCCTCCCACGAGGAAGAGAGTCCCCGTCTCGGCGAGCGAACCGACAAGGTCGAAGAAGCGCGTGATGATCCCCGCGCCGACCGCGAGAACGCCCAGGTTTACGAACCCCTTGCGGTCTGCTTTCGCCCCCCACGCAATGCACCAGAGTCCGATGATGAACCAGAGCGCCCAGGAAAGCACGGTCAGCGACCAGGCTACCGCGGAATAATAGTGCCGCCACCCGAACTCGGCGCGCTCGATCCGCTCGCCCTGGGAGATCGCCCCGATCTCGACTCCGGCGACGGCCGCGCCGACGAGAAGGGTCGCCCCCAGGAGTATCCATAGCCGAAGCCGGAGCCAGGGGGATTCCGGCGACATTTTCCGTCCGCCGACGCACGCGCCGACCGCGCCGAGCCCCAGCGCGACCCAGGCCATCCGGGCGCCCCCGGGAAC
>DATGFI010000465.1:0-3405 GCA_035309205.1 Planctomycetota bacterium
ACGGCCGGTATGTCACGTACCTGAGCACTGCGCTGTCGTCCGCGACGTGGACCGGCGTCTGGAATACCGCGGTTCTGGTCGTGCGGGACATGACCCTCTTCACGAACACACTCGTTTCATCGAAGCCCTATATTTTGTATCAGGATGCAGGCATCGCCTATCCGCCGCCGGTCGGCCAGGCATCGCCGATCTCCGCAGACGGACGCTTCGTCGTCCTGAAGTCCCAGGACCAGTCGTTGACGGCCGTCCCCTTCTCGGTCCCGCAGATCTTCGTGTGGGATCGTCAATTCGGGGTCTCCCTCGCGTCGGTCAACGGGCTCGTCGGAGGGGCCGCATCCCTGGAATGCTTCAATCCCGCGCTCTCGGGCAATGGATTGTGGTCGGCGTGGGATACGGCGGCGAACAATCTCATCCCGGTCGACAACAACGGGGCGAGCGACGTCTTCGTCCACGGTCCCGGCGGGTCCTGAGTCGTCCCCCCTGATACGATCCCTCGATGTCTCAGGGAAGGTGGTCGAGATTCTTGGCCAGCGCCCTAGCTTTGTGTTGTGGGCCCGGGGCGCCGATATATATACATATTATAATATTAAGATCTATCGGCGTCTCTCAGCCAACGAAGGCCGGTCCCCCGGATCCCGCGATAAGGGCCTGATCCGGGAGGAAACGGTACGGCGCCGCGCGACAGGTGCCCGGTCCGGGGTTCGATCTTCTTGTGGTGGCGAGGGACTTCCTTGATTTTCGACCCGCGCCGCGGATAGCATATCCGCGCCGTTTAGCCCCTCTTTGCCCGGTCGCTCCTCTCCACGGCTGCTGAGGGAACGTCGGTGATGGTCACAGAGATCCCGGCGGGTCGCTGGGTCCTTGGCAGTCCCTTCATTCTTCCGGCCCCCAGACGGGACGGAGGGAGGACGGACGCGCGGATTCACTTGAGCTCATGACGAATCCCGAGCCGGAGTCCGGACCCCTCGCTCCCGCAGACCAACAGCTGAAAGTGTGGCTTCTGGTGGCCGCGATCACGCTGGCCGGCCTGGGACTACGGACCTATCGCTTGTCGTATCAAGTGCTCGATTGCGACGAGTATGCCACCGTCATGTTCGCTCAGGAGCCGGTCTCGCGGATCCTGGGGCCGGAGTATAAGGCCGAGACGAATCCGCCGCTGTACTATCTCCTCCAGCATGCGTGGCTGCCCTTCGGGCGTTCCCGCGAGGCGCTGCGGTCGCTCCCTCTCCTGTTCGGCATGCTCGTCATTCCGCTCACCTTCATCCTGGGAAAGAAGCTCGCCGGGACCTGGGAAGGCGTCGTGGCTTGCGCCCTGGTGGCGTCGGCCGACGCCCACGTCTTCTACAGCCGGGAGATCCGCTGCTATTCCTTGCTCACCGCGGCCTCGCTAGGCGCGCTCATCTGCCTGGCGGGCATCCTGTCGTCCCGCGGCGTGCTGGGCAGCGCCGACGGATCCGGAAACCCGCCGTCCCCTCCGGGGGGCTCGGACGCGGGACCGGCCGCGGGAACGAAGAGCCGGCGCTACTGGTGGGGGTATTTCGGATGTACGAGCATCGTTCTTCATGCCCACAGCACCGGCGTTCTTCTGCCCTTTCTGGCCAGCCTCCTCGTCTTGGGGCTCGTCCTCCTGAAGCGCGCGCGTCCGGAACTCCTCTGGCGCTGGGTCGCCGTCAACCTGGTCCTCCTGGGGGTCTACCTTCCCGTAATGCTGGTCTCCCTCGAACAGACCCAGACCGTGCTCACGCACTGGTGGGTTCCCAAATCGACGGGATCGTGGGTCCGGATCCAGATCATGTCGAGCTATCCGTTCTACAAATGGTTCAAGCCGGTGCTCTACACCCTCCCCCTGGTGGGGGCCTGGCTCCTTCGCCGCCGGCCGGTCGGACTGGTCTTCTTCCTGGTCTTCATCGTCGGCGAGCCGTTGATGCTTTATCTGGTCAGCCTCTATCGTCCGGTATTCCTCACCAGCGCGATCATCTGGCCGACGATTCTCACGTTCATCCTCATGGCGGTGGCCATCGTCCGGCTGCGTCCAAGGCTGGGAGCTCGGGCGGTGGTGATCGCCACCGCCCTGGTCGTCGCCGCTCAGCTGGTGACGGTCCGCAATTATTATCCGGCTAAGCCAGAGGTGGGAGATGCGGAGGGGTTCATTGAGCCCCTCCGGGGCTTTCGGAAGGCCGGCGATGTCTTCGTCGTTGCGCCTCAACAGATCGCATGGGTCCTCTGGTACGACACGCATGAGCTTCCGCTGCCGAAGCAGGGCTTCGGCGTGACGTTTGCGGATGCGCGGCCCCAACTCTACGCCTGGTACGGAGTCCCGCTGGTCCCCCGCGATCAGATTCCCGGGAGTTTGAAGAACATCAACCGGGTGTGGCTGGTGCGCGAGCTCAAGCCCCTTTACCCGCCGGGTCCCGGAGAAGGCTTCGAGGGCGTCCTCTCGAGGCTGGAAGGCTGGGGATCGCGAGAAGGCTCCTGGCGCTCCGGCAATCTCGAGCTCGATCTGTACCAAAGGGGTTCGGGCGATCACCGATAGCTTGATCGGCCCCGCACCGGGAAGCCGCCTTCCCCCAATTTGGACCCGGAAGGAGAGGTCCCGCGCTGGGCTCTCTCTCCTCCGGTCGAACTCCGGCGTCCAAACGCGCGGGCTGGGACCCGCCTACCGGATCATGGGTTTGTCATGGTGCATCGGAACGGGATCCCCCTCATTGCATACCACCGTGGCGTTGCAGGAGGACATGAGGCACTTGTACGTGACCTTCTTGGGCTCGGCGGGTGCCCCGGCGCTGCAGGACATTCCCAAACCTCCGATCGCCATCGCAACGGCAAAAACAAGGGCGCGCCTGAGTTGCATCATAAATCCTCTCCTTCCGTGCCCGTCTGATGAACCGAGGCCACCTCGGCCGCGGTTCAAGTACCTTACAATCGCTCCATCTAAGTCGTCGAGGGAGAAAAATGCGATCAGTTTCGTGCGAATCCAGCGCAGTGAACACTCTGGAGTTTCCGTCGAATAAAGGGGAGGGAAGCCCCGGAGAATAATACGAGTGGGACAACCGACTGCGGGGTTTTCCGGTTAAAGGTATAGTTGCTAAATCCGGGCGCCATCCGTATAACCCGGTGGAATTGACGACGGAGGTCCAGGCGGGCGCGTTGGGACCTTCAAACAGGGAGCGAACCCTCGCAGCTCTGGCTCGAGAGCGAGGGGACATCGATATGGAGGGGCGAGCCATGCGGATAGCGGGATTTCTCTTTCTTTCTCTCCTTAGCACCACGCTGTTCGCCGATGTCGCGGTGCTCAAGGACGGTCGGAAGGTCTCCGGAAAAATCGTCGACAAGGTCACCCACTACGAAGTGACCACGGAAATGGGGCTGCGCACCTTCCTCAAGGACGAAGTCGATCACCTCATC
>DATGFI010000466.1:0-2733 GCA_035309205.1 Planctomycetota bacterium
GGAGGCGACGACCTCACCGATTCCATCTCCAAAAAACTCTCCCTCGAGGTCAAGGACGCCGAGGCCCTCAAGCGGAATCCGGGCGGAGAGCTGGAGAAAGTGCAGGACTGCATCTCCAGCGTGGTGGAGGACATCTGCCACGACATCAACATCTCGATCGACTATTTCGAGAACCAGTACGACAAGAAGGTCGAAGAGGTCTACATCACCGGCGGCGCCTCCAGCACGATCGGCCTCCAGGAGACCCTGGAGCGGACGGTTCAGAAGCCGGTCCAGAAGTGGAATCCTTTGCAGTTCATCGAGCTGGAGCTTCCCCGCGACTCCCAGCAGCAGCTTGAGGATAATCCCGCCCAGGCGGCGATCGCCCTGGGGCTGGCTTCCCGAGTACGTCGAGACTGAACGATGATAAAAATCAACCTGCTCCCGACGGAAAAGCGCAAGGCGGAACGCACCCCGTTACCGCGGTTCCTCCTCATCGCCTCCACCGCGGCGGCGTTCTTCATCCTCCTCTTCTACAACCTTTGGATCCTGAAGCTGATCTCGGACAAGAAGGACGAAATCGCCGGCCAGCAAGCCGAACTGCAGCGCCTCCAGCCGTTTGTGCAGGAGCACGACAAGCTTCTGGCCCGGCAGACCGAGCTGCAGAACAAGGTCCGCGAGATCGAGGGACTCATCACCCGGGACGTGGAATTCTGGCGCACGATCAACGCGCTGTGGGAAGTGATTCACCAGAACCAGCGGGTCTGGATCGACGATCTGCGCATCCTGGACGCCCGGACCGCCCCCGGCGACTTGCGACGGTCCGACCCGGAAACCAAGGAAGCCGTGGCCTACGGCGTGTCGATGCGCTGCCATGTGGCAGGCGAGGAAGTCACGGAGATGACGAAGTTCCGCAAGGCCCTGAAAGAGAACCTGATCCTCCAGGAAACGCTCACCCTCATCAACTTCGATGTCGACTGGAAGATCAGCGAAGAAAAGGATAAGGAATTCACCGAGACACACTCCATCGACTTCTCAATCTCGATGTTTGGCCTCGCGACTCCGCCCAAGAAGAAGGTCCAGGCACCGACCGGGCCCAAGACCGCTCCCATCAGCGCGCCCCAGGGAGGTGCGAAATGAACGAAAAGCAATTCACGATCCTCTGGGTGGTAGCCCTGGCGGTGATCATCATCGCCGGCGGCGCCGCGATCTACTACCTGCAGTTCGAAGTCCTGGAGCAGAAGAAGCAGGAGTTGATCGTCGCCCAGGGCCAGGTTCTGGATGCCACGAAGAAGAAGAACGCCATCCCGGGCTTGCGCAGCTCGATTGCCGAGCTCGAAAAGAAGGAATCCGAGCTCATCACGCACATCCCGAACCTGACACGCGCCGAATATGACGTCCTGGCTGAACTGCTCGACGATCTTCGCCGCAAGGCCGGCGTTTCCGTCTCGCGCGCCACGTGGATGGTTCCCTCGCGCGCGGCTGCATTGCCCGGGCGGCCGGTACAGCCCCCCACCGTGCACAAGGTGCAGTATGACCTGGGCGTGACGGGGAACTTCTACCAACTCCTGCGCTACATCAACCTGCTCGAACAAAATCGCCGCTTCATGGGGGTTGAAAACTTCAGCATCGCGAAGGGCCCCGGCGGCGAGGGCAAGGGCCCTGCCCTTCCCAAACGCGACCTGCACATCACGATCTACAGCTATACGTACAAGCTGCCTCCCACGCCCTTCGTGATCGAGACCGACGACGTCCGGTCTGGCAGGTCCACCGACCTCCCCGAATAGCCTTCGATCGCATGAACCTGTCCCCCGCGGGGGGACAGTCTGGCTGCCGGTGGCCTTTGGGAGCGAGGTAGGCGCGGTCCGCGTTACTTGTCCAGCTGCTTGATGGCGGCTTCGAGCTCGGCCTTGGCGTCGGTTCCCTCGAAACGCCCGCTCTGGTGCTTGAGCAGGTCCACCGCTTCGGCCATCTTGTTTTCCTTGGTGAGCAGATCGGCCTTCTCCTTGAGCCGGGCCGCGTCCTCCTGGGCCTTGGCCTGAAGGGCGCGAATCTCCGCCTGCGCACGGGAAGCTTCGGGGGCGGACTTGCGGGAGGCAAACTCGGTCCACTCCTTCAGCGCCCCGCCCCAGTCCGCCGCCGCCGCGTCGGCGAGCCTGTGCTTTTCGGTCAGCTCCGCCTTCTTCGCCTGGAATTCGCCCTCCCGATTGGGTGTCTCCTTTGTCTCGGGCTTCGGAGAGGGCCCGGGCCCCCTGCGGATTTCGATCTGCGCCAGGAGCTTCGTGATCTCCGACGCGCGGATTTTATAGCGGTCTCCCTGGCACAGGTCGAGCGCCCGCCGATACTCCTGAACAGCCTCGTCGTAGCGTTCTGCGGCCTTGGCGGAGTCGCCCCTCTTCATGAAGAGCTCGATCTGATCGCGGACCTGGTCTCCGTTCTCCCTCGAGAAGAAGTAGAAGCCCCCGCCTGCCGCCAGCAGCAGGACGAACGCGACCGCGGCGACGAGGAGCGCGGGGCTCTTCTTCGCCCGCGCCTCCACGGAAGGCCGGGAGGGTCGCGTAGGGGCTGTCCGTCCGGTCACGCGCCCCAGTCGGCTGGCCGATTTGGAAACCGGGTGAGTCACCGGCTTCATCCCCCCCTGGGATGGGGACTTGACCGCCTCGACCCGCTCGGTGGTTCGCTTGGTGGGAGCGACCTGGACCTTGGCGGTCGCTACCTTGGGAGGGGACGCCTTCGCCGGCGCGGGCCCGCCGA
>DATGFI010000467.1:0-4919 GCA_035309205.1 Planctomycetota bacterium
AACTGGCCGGCGTTCCCCTGCGGACGATGACCTTCGAGGGGAGTCCGAACTGGTTGATTTCGGTTTCCATGCGCTGCAGATAATGGCGCGCGTCGGTGAGCAGAGATTGGATCGATGCCCGATCCAGATTCGTCGTCTCCACGGCACGGAAGAGCACCACCATGGCCTTCTCACGGCCGGCGTATTGAGTGGCCCACCAAAGGGCGCGCTCGGCCCTCTCCGAACCATCCATGGCCACCAGCACCTTCTTGAGCATGCTCTCCTCCAGATTCGCCTGTCACAGATTCAGCAAGCCGCGTTCCACATCCCCTGGCCGAGAGGCGAGGCTGGGCACGACTTCACTGGTGAGAGGTCGTTCCTGTTCGGGCGGACAATTCCGCAGCCTCATCGCCCTGGCCGGTATTTGGGCGGGATCCTGCGCGCGACTTCCGATAGCGAGGTGAGACCCGTCCCAGCCTTGTGGAGGGCATCCTCCACCAGGGGAAGCCATCCCCCCTCGAGCGCCAATCTGCGGAGTTCCTCGACCGGCAGGCCGGCGCCCACCGCTCGGATCAGGGATTCCGTCGGCTCGAGGAGTTCGAACACTCCCACGAGGCCCCGGTACCCGGTCTGCCCGCAAAGTTCGCATCCGACCGGCTCGAAATAGGCCGACCGCGGAATCCCGTCGAAGTACTGCGGGATAAGCTCCGGGGGAGGAGGGCCTTCCCGCTTGCAGGCATCGCAGAGCCGGCGAAGGAGTCTTTGACCCAAGACCCCAATCAGAACCTCGGAAAGGAAATCGTCGGAGACCCCGAGCGCTCGCAACCGCGCGACCGCGGACACCGCATCCCGGGTATGGAGCGTGCTCAATACCAAGTGACCGGTCGTTCCGGCGCGAACCGCCACTTCGGCGGTCTCCGGGTCGCGGATTTCGCCCACATAAAGGACGTCCGGATTCGCGCGAAGAAAGGCTCGGAGATAATCGGCGAAACCCATCTGTGGCGTGACGTTCTTCTGGTTGATCGCGTCGAACTCATATTCGACCGGCTCCTCGACCGAGACGATCTTCTTCATCCCGTCCTGGAGCTCTCGGAGCGTCGCGTAGAGCGTCGTGGTCTTCCCCGAGCCCGTGGGCCCGGTCGTCAGCAGGAGGCCGTGGGGATACCGGCTCAGCCTTCGGAAGGCGCTCAGGATCCCGGGAGGCATTTCCAGCCTCGACAGATCGAGGATGAACCTGCTCGGATCGAGCACCCGCATCGCCACGTCGGAACCGTGAGGACCCGGAAGTGCGGAGACGCGCAGATCGATTCTCCTCAAGGCCGATGCTTCGTTGTAGAGAACGCTGAGCCTTCCGTCCTGCGCCAGCCGGTGCTCGGTGGGATCCAGTCCGCACAGGACCTTGATTCTCGAGATGAGCCGGACGATATTCCCCGATCCGACGGGAACCGGGAGCGGCCGGAGAACGCCGTCGATTCTTACCCGAACCTCGGCGTGGCGACTGTGCGTTTCGAGATGGATATCCGTCGCCCCGCGCTTGATCGCCTCCAGGAGGACCTGTTCAAGGAGTCCCGGATCGGCGCTTGGACGCGCCGCGTCCAAAGAGATCACGCCGCTGCCTTCGTCGAGAGGAATTCCGTAAAGCCTGCCGATCGCCCGCCGGAGTCCTTCGGCCTCGATTCCGACCGGAACGATCTGCCGGCCCAAGCGGAAGGAAAGCTCCTCTGCGAGAGGACGATCCTCGGGCTTGAGCATGCCGACGCTGAGTACTGAAGGGGCCTCCAGACTGACGTGCCCCAGGGGCACCACTCCATGGTCCAGGCAGTAGTCTACAGGCAGGAGCTCTGAGAGTTTCGGGTCGAGCTCCTTGAGATGAACCTCGCCGCTCGTTCGCATGGATATGGGAGAGCAACCGGCATGCCACGCTGCGGCCGACGTGGCGGTCGGTCAATGTTCTGCGTGGGGTCGATCCTCCGCTCTGGACCGGGCAATTTTCAGCCGTGCGGAGGACTTTTTCCCGAGCACCCTTCCCACCCTGCAGGCTCCCATTCACGGCTCGGAATGCGATGCCGAAAGGGGACCGGGCCAGAGAACCCTGGTCCCCTCTCCCCGACGGAGCGGACGTCGGGCGAGGTTCCTGCTCCGCCTCCCTTTGCCTCATCAGCGAGCTAAGGGCGCCTCGTTTCCCGCCGTTGACTGGCTGTTCGGATGGGCTGGTCGCATGCGCTGCTGGGGGAGCGGCCGATGACCGACACGCGTTCCCGAATTGTGCCTCCGATCGGGATCGGCAGACCGCAGCGGGAGACGGAGACGCATGGGCATTGTTCGATGGCGGCGGTCTCGGCAGACTCATCAACGCGTCGATCTCAAGCGGCGTCGCCCGCGCCGGCCGCAAGCCTCCCCCACGATGGCGGTTCGCCTGCCCGTCAAGGAACAGCCCGCAAAAGGGACAGGCCCGGCGGCAGTACCTCTCGTCGATCCTCGCGCTCTCTGGACGGATCGGGCGAGGTCAGCCCGGACAGAGATTCCAATCCCTGGGTCACGCTGGCCTGCTCCCACGCGTCCCTTATCCGATGCTGGAATGGCTCCGGTGATCGCCGGCCAAGAGTGTGTCACTCATGAGCCTCTCCCCCGACGGCGGCCTTGTGAAGAACGAGAGGCTTCTGGATCAGAACGGCCACGGGAGATTTGCGAAGGACGCTCGCGGTAACGCTTCCTTCGAGGATGAGTTCCAGGCCGCTGCGTCCATGCGTCGCCAACGCAATCACGTCCAGATCGAGCTTCACTGCCTGAGCCAGGATCTGTCCGACCGGATCCCCCACCGCCACCACAGGCCAGGCGTAGAATCCCTGCTCTTCGAGATCGTCCGCCATAGCTTGGAGGTGGCGTTCCCGGTTGGAGCCGATTCCGGACGCCGCAGGGGACGCCCAGAGCGGGGCCGGATCAGGCACGATCGGATCTGCGTGGAAAAGGATGATTTCCGCATTCGAGCCGCCGGCCAGTGACTTCACCGTCTCAAGGAGTTCCGTTGGCGTCTCCAGGCCTTCCACCGAAACGAGAATCCTCCGGATCCGTCGGGAGGACAGCGCCATGTCCGGACGCGTCAGCAGAACCGGCAATTGAGCCTTCCGAACGACCTCGGAGGCGACGCTCCCCATCATCATCTTGGCGACCCGCGACCGGCCATGGGTCGACATGGCAATCAGCTCGATATTCTTCTCCAGTGCAAGGTTCAGGATGCCCTCCGCCGGATCCCCCGTACGAACCAGATTCAGCCCCTCCTGTCCAGGCAGCCAGCGGTCCCGGGTCGCCTCCAGATACCTCGACGCCTGTTCGTGAAGAGAAAGAACGTGCGTCGGTTCCAGCCCGACCGGGGAATGAAGGGG
This sequence comes from Planctomycetota bacterium, assembly GCA_035309205.1. Taxonomy (GTDB): domain Bacteria; phylum Planctomycetota; class MHYJ01; order MHYJ01; family JACPRB01; genus JACQFK01. The sequence goes on from DATGFI010000467.1 coordinate 3,363, forward strand.
AGGCACGAGATGGAGAAGATGAACTTCATCGCGCAGGATGGCAATCCGCTGCACCTGCGACAGGATCGTCTCGGCTTCCTTCGAACCATCCAGGGGAACCAGAATGCGTCTTGTCATCGGCGTCCTCCGGAGAGAATAGAGCAAGTTCCGCGCCGAAGCCTGCTCGTGGAAGACCGCGGGATTCTTGGCCGAGGACCGCGGACTTTTCCGCAGCCCAGGGGAATTCCGCGGATATGACTTCCTGCTTGACCCTGGCCCCTGGCTTACCCCATTCTGGTCTCCAATGAAGGAGTCCCCCTGGCAGGAGCGGCTCACGCTGCGGACCGTGGACGCACGAAAAGCCCTCTCCACGGTCCGGCGCGGTTCCCGCGTTTTCGTGGGCTCCGGATGCGCAGAACCCGTGCTCCTGGTCGCCGCCCTCGCGGATCGCGACGACCTGGCGGATGTCGAGGTGATCCACATCATGACGGTCGGCCAGGCGCCCTATGCCCGCGTGGCACAGACCGGCCGGTTCCGGCACAACGCCTTCTTCATCGGATCTAATGTCCGCGAGGCGGTGGCCGCCGGCCAGGCCGACTATACGCCGGTCTTCCTGTCCGAGATTCCTTCCCTGTTCCGCTCCCGGCGACTCCCCCTGGACGTTGCTTTGATTTCGACCACGCCGCCGGACTCCCACGGATTCTGTTCGCTGGGCGTCTCCGTGGACGTGGTGAAGAGTGCGGTCGAGGCGGCGGAAGTGGTGATTGCAGAAGTCAATCCCACGATGCCCCGAACCCACGGGGCGGGTTTCCTCCACGTGAACGAGATCGACTTCTTCGTGGCCAACAGAACCCCGATCCTGGAGATTCCGATCCCCGAGTCCGACGTGGTGAGCTCCAAAATCGGTCGATTCTGTGCCGACCTGATACCCCATGGCGCCACGCTCCAGCTGGGCATCGGCGGGATTCCCAATGCGGTGCTCGCGGCGTTGGGAAGCAAGGTGGACCTCGGCCTGCACAGCGAGATGATCTCCGACGGCATCATCGACCTGATCGAATCGGGCGTCATCAACGGCCGGCAGAAGACGATCCACGCTGGCAAGGCGGTCACCTCGTTTTGCATGGGATCGCGGCGTCTTTATGAGTACGTCAATGACAACCCGTTTTTCGAATTCCTGCCGACCGAGTACGTCAACGATCCCTTCGTCATCGCCCGGAACGACCGCATGATTTCGGTCAATTCAGCCCTGCAGGTGGATCTGACCGGCCAGGTCTGCGCCGACTCGATTGGAACACGATTTTACAGCGGGATCGGCGGCCAGGTGGATTTCATCCGGGGAGCGGCCCGGTCCAAAGAGGGTCGCTCGATTCTCGCCCTCCCTTCGACCGCCAAAGGCGGGACGCTCTCCCGCATCGTTCCCATCCTGACCGAGGGCGCCGGAGTAGTCACGACGCGCGGGGACGTCCAAACGGTCGTCACCGAGTACGGGGTGGCCGAGCTTCGGGGGCGCACCGTTCGCGAACGCACGCTGGCCCTGATCAGCATCGCCCACCCGGATTTCCGGGGAGAACTTCTCGC
>DATGFI010000468.1:0-4183 GCA_035309205.1 Planctomycetota bacterium
CTTCGCCGTCGAGCCCGGCCGGGATGCCCGATCGGAACTCGATTTCGACCTGGGTGGGCTTGACCGGGGCATCCTCCGGAGGGCTGGTGAGGATGTACGTGTCCTTGGGAGGTTCCTCCCAGGTGTCCTTCATGTCGCGCAGCTGGATGTTGTTGCCCCAGAGGTTCTGCTCGACATTATAGACCGTTTGTTTCTCGCTCTCGTATTTGAGGCCGTTCTTCTTCGCGAATTCCAGATCGTCCTTCGGCGATCGGAGCCCCAGGTCCACGAGCGGCGTGAGGACTTTCATCGATGGGGCGACGGCGCGGATGCAGTTGGTGATCCGCAGCATGTCGTTGCCGATGCCGCGCGAGCCGTGCGCAATGTATTCGCAGCCTTCATCATCGGCGATCTGGACGAGCTCCTCGACGATGAGAGGCCGCGACAGGGCGCTGAAGAGGAAATAGCCCTGCTCGTAGATCGCGTTGGCCCGGATGCAGGGGAAAATGTACTCCCGAACGAACTTGTCGCGGAGGTCGGCCAGATGGGCGGCGGCCGCGCCCAGTTCGACGGCCCGCTCCGCCAACGGCGCCAGGTACTCGGGTTGCCCCAGGTTGGCCGAGAAGGTATAGACCTTCATCCCCTTCACGTGGCGGAGGTAATGCACGCAAATCGTGGTGTCGAGGCTGCCGGAGTAGGCGAGCGCCACCTTGGCCATGGCTGGATTCTACGACTCCCCCCAGCATCCTTCAACACAAAGACATGAAAGACCTGAGGACCATCCGTCCCGCAGAGTCATCGCCGCATTTCCGCGACGGGCGCGAGCATGGTTCGGCGGGAGCCGAGCATTCCCCCCAGAAACATCAGCCCTCCGGCGGCGGCCGGAAGGAGGTGCAGCCAGTCCGTGTAGCCGACCGCGAAGTGGACGCCGATAGCGCAGGAGAACCCCGCGCCGCCGGACAGGGCCAGCGCCTGCCACAGGCTGCGGGACGGACGGCCGCACCAGACGCAACCCAGGACCAGGATCCCGGTCGTCGAGATCGCCCCTCCGAAGCCCGCCCGGTCATGGGCGATCAGCGGAACGAGCCGGGGATTCACGGCTCGAAGGTCCTCAACCCGGAGTCCCATGAACTGGAGATCCGTCGGGACAAAGACGCTCGTCATTCCCACGAACAGGATCGTGGCCCCTCCCGCGATCATTCCCAGGGCGGTTGCCAGGAGGAGCAGTTTCCCAGGGGCACCGGGACTTCCCCATCTCCATCCGCCTGCCGGACGAATCAGGCATCGGAGGGACCGGGGAGACCGGAGACGGCCGTACGTCCGCGCCAGGCCCACCCCAAAGCACGGCAGAAGCGCCAGCGTCGCCGTCCCGTGCCACGAGTCGAGGTATCCGTAGCCGAGGTAGGCCAGGAAACTGAGGAAGCCGGCCCCGCCGCTCAGCGCAATCAGCCACCAAGCCCAGGCTTCCCCGGCTTCCAGCGGGAAGGCGGCCAGCCACAGATAAAGGATCCCCGCCGCGATCAGCGCTCCGCCGAAGGCCACCCGGTCGTGGAACATGAAGTGGACGATCCGGCATCCCTGAAGAGCGCACAGCTGTTCGGCGGTCATGCCCAGGAACTGGACATCGTGAGGGAGGAAATGGCGGCCGAGGGACAGGAAGATCGCGAATCCGCCCGCGAGGAGGAGACCCAGTCCGCTCAGCGCCAGGAGCGGGCGACCGTCGCCGATCAGGGCTTCGAACAATCCCCGCTGAGCGGTGTCCGGGACACCCTGGGCCGGAGCCTCCATCGTGCCCTCTGCAAACCGGAAATCCCGGGCTCAGAGCCCGGACTTCACCTCGATGAGATCGAAGTCCTGCATTACGTACGCCTTGCCTTCCACGCGCTTGGGGGCGCGCGACTGAGCCTCGCGGTAGTTCTTCCACTTCCCGTATTCCGCGTACGAGATGATCTCGCAGTTGATGAAGCCTTTCTGGAGGTCCGTATGGATCCGCCCGGCGGCTTCGAGCGCCGTGCTGCCCTTCCTCAGATGCCAGCCGGTCACGTCCTTGTCGCCAGTCGTCACGAACGTCTGCATTCCGATCTGGTGATAGAGATCCACCGGCAGCGACTCCAGCGCCAGCTTCTCGAGTCCGTAGTCCTTCATGAAGGACGCCCGCTCGGCGGGCTCCATCGCGAGCAACTCCATCTCGAGCTTGATCGCGACCGCCGGCACCTCCAGCTTCTTTCCCAGGTCCCCTTCGGCGATGTTCGCCAGCGCCATTAGCGGCTTCTTCGAGTAGAAGGCGAAACCTTTCATCCGCTTCTCGTCCTCGGGAGTCAGCTTCTCGAAGGCTTTGACGTCACCGCCCGACACCGACTCCAGGAGCGGCTCCATCGTCGCAAGCTCCCGGAGCAGGTCCTGCTGGTTCGGAAGGCCCTTCTTGCTGTCGATCTTCAGCTTCTCGATGCGCTTCTGCATGACGTCGATGTCCGCGAGGATGAATTCGCTCCGGAAGGCGTCGAGCTGCCTCTTCACATCCTCCCCCTCGTAGCCCCGGAGCACCGCGAGGAAGCCGTCGCACTCCCGGACCGAGGCGAGCTTGCCCGGATTCGCATCCCGGTCGGGCCCCTCCAGCGCGATCGAGGCCGCGTCCACGACCTCCATCACAGGGGTGACGAGCTTCTTCTGCTCGCCCTCCACCTGATGCATCTTCAGGAGGCGCGGATCCAGGACCCGGAGCGGGGCCGAGATGCTTTTGCCGCCCGAGGTGGCGACGATCTTGGCGTACTCGGTGCCGGTGAGGGCGCAGAACAGCGAGGTCTTGCCGGACATCGGGACGCCCACGAGTCCCAGGCGCGCGGCGATCGGTCGGTCTGCCATCAGGATTTGGCCGGTTCAGGGGGTTTTGACGAGGCGAAGACGAACGCCGCGACGACCCCGATCTCGTACAGGAGGATCATGGGCACCGCCACGACGCACATGGAAATTACGTCCGGGGGAGCGATGAAGGCCGCGGCGATCAGGTTGCAGAGGATGGCCAGCCGCTGGAACTTGTTGTAGGTCGACGGCGCGACCAGCCCGATCTTCGACAGGAATACCATGATCAGGGGCAGCTGGAAGACCGCGCCCAGGATGATCGTCAGGGTCGTCACGAGGTTGAGGTAGTCTGAAAAGACGTACTGCGGGGACACCACGTTCCCGCCGGCCATTCCGGTCTTGGCCAGACCCATGAGGCAGACCCGGACCAGGAGGCAGTAGCCGAAGGCGCAGCCGGCTGCGAAGAGCAGGTAGGAGATGGGCGCGAACATGACCACGTACTTCCGCTCGTTCTTGTAGAGGCCCGCGCTGATGAAGGCCCAGATCTGGTAGCCGATGAACGGCGAGGACACGAACAGGGCGATGATGAAGCCAAGCTTCATGGTCGCAATGACGGGGGCCGCATAGCCCCCCGCGATCAGCTTGTACTCCAGCTCGTTGGTCTTGATGCCCCTCTTCTCCATGTCGGTCCGCAGGCTCTGCATCGCCGACACGTGGGGCCTGGTGATAAACCAGACCAGCTGGTCGTAGAAGAAGAGCGAGATGACCGTCGCCAGCATCAGGAAGACCACCGATTTGAGGAGCCGGCCCCGGAGCTCCTCGATGTGCTCGCCGAAGGTCATGCGGACCTCGGGCTCGTCGCCCTTCCCGCCGTCCTTCTTGCCGGCCTGATCCATCCGGTCCTGGAGTTTCAGATCCACCATCGTGCCACGTTATAACAAAAAAGCCCCCGCGCTGTCACGCGGGGGCTTGGAAGGTCTCGAAACTCAGTCCCGCCGGATCCCGAGGTAGTCCAGGAGGATGTTCTCGCGCAGGATCTTGATGCCGTACTCCAGGGCCGCCTTGTAGTTGGGGTGCTCCTCGTAGCCCTCGGCCACGACCACGTAGTTCGTGTTCTCGTCGACCTTGTCCTGGTAAACGTCGCCGAACTTGCGAAGGGCGCTGGAGGCCTCCTCGTTCGACAGCTTTCCGACGAAACGGCCGGCGAACGCCACATACCGGGTGCGGCCGCCCTCGTAGAGCTCGTTATAGATCTTGTCGCCCACCTTGAGGGGCCACTGGGGGTCGACAGTCGAGACGATCGCGCAGATGCTCGACAGGCTCTCGCGGACATCAATCACTTCGACCGTGCCCTTGTCCAGCTTCTGGCCGCCCTTCTCCAGCGAGTAGACGGAGAACTTGGTGC
>DATGFI010000469.1:0-2395 GCA_035309205.1 Planctomycetota bacterium
CGCATCTCCGGCTCCGGCAGAGTCACGAGGTCCCTTCCGTCGAACAGGATCTGGCCCTCGACGACCCTCCCCGGCGGCGCAATCAGCCGCATAATCGATAGGGCGGTCACGGACTTCCCGCATCCGGACTCGCCGACCACGCCCAGGGTCTTCCCCCGGTGGATGGAGAAGTTGACGCCGTCGACGGCCCGGACGACCCCGTCATCGGTGAAGAAGTGGGTCTTCAGGCTCCGGATATCGACCAGGACGTCGGCGCTTGCGTTCATGAATCGGGCCAGTCTACAAGGCTAGCGGGTTCCCTTCAATCTCGGGTCCATGGCATCTCGCAGGCCGTTGCCGACGACGTTGAAGATCGTCATCGTCACGAAGATTGCGACGCCGGCGAAGACGGTGAACCAGTACTTCTCGTAGTTCTGAACCGACAGGTTGAGAATCGCCCCCCAGCTCGGAGCCGGCGGCCGGGCGCCGAATCCCAGGACACTCAAGGTCGCCTCGGTGACGATCGCTCCAGCGATGCCAAAAGGCGCGGAAACAAAGGCCGGAGAGAGCGCATTCGGAAGAATGTGACGGAACATGACGCGGAGATTGCTGGCCCCCAGCGCCCGCGCGGCGCTGACGTAGTCGATCGATCGCTGCTTCAGGAATTCGCCGCGGGTGAGACGGGCGGTCGTCGGCCAGCCGGTGAGCCCGATGACGACCATGATGATGTAGATGCTTGGCCCGACCAGGGCGACCAGCGTCAGGATCAGAAAGAAGGACGGGAAGAGGAGGATGATTTCGATGAATCGGGAAATGACCATGTCGACCTTGCCGCCGAAGTAGCCCGCCACCGCGCCGATACAGACACCGATGGTGAGGTAAATCGATACGGCGACCACTCCGATAGTGATGGAGATCCGGGTCCCGTAGAGAAGACGGGTCAAGACATCGCGTCCGGAGTCGTCCGTGCCCATGAAGTGGATATCCCCTTCGCGGAACCGCGCAACGTCCCCGGACTTTCGGAAGAGGGGGGGCTTGTAGATGATGTCCAGATCCAGCTCGAACGGACCGTAGGGAATCAGGGGATAGATGCCTGATCCGTGTCCGGCCTGCTGGTCGCTCTTGAAGTCGCGGGAGAAGTATCGGTTGTCGGGGAGCCCTGCGTAGGAAATGGCGAACGTCAGAGCCAGGAGGAGGGCGGTCGGCGCGAATCGAGCGGGCGCCGCGCTGCGGTCTAAAGCGGGCCGGTTGGCCTGCCCGGTGAGAAGGCCCAGGCCAAGGAACACCGCGATCATGAGCACGGCGAATCGTGCCCAGGAACCCTGCGGACGGCCGGCCAGGGAAAGCAGGAGGAGTGCCGCGCCCAGAAGCTCGAAAAACAGGAGGATGCAGGTCCCGATCCTTCTTCTCAAGGGAACGCCTCTTCCGCGGGCGCGCCGATTGGTCGCGACGGCGAAGACCGCCCAAACCGGAAGTAGCAGCAAAGCCACGTTGAAGACGAAGTCGATTGCGGTTTCCGGGTTCAGGAGCGACACGATCCAGGGGAAGGCCATCGAGCCGTCCGCTTCCCGGAACCAGAACGGCTGGTTGGAGGCGATGACCGGAGCGAAGATCGCGACCACGAACATCCCCGCGATGAGGCCCAGCATGAGGACCGCCACGCGGTTCTTCCGGAACTGCTTCCAGACGATGTCAAAATAGGCCTCGCCCTCCATCAGGCTCCTCCCTCCGCCTTGGAGAAGGAGATGCGGGGATCCACGACCACGTAGAGGAAGTCGGAAAGAAGGATGCTCAGCATCACGATGATGGCGTCCAGATAAATGAGCGCCATGACGGTGTTGTAGTCCTTGTTCTGGATCGAGTCGTAGGACAGCCGCCCCATGCCCGGGATCCCGAAGAGATACTCGATGATCACGCTTCCCCCGAGGAGGGCGGGGATGAAGTTCGAAAACAGGGTGATGATGGGGATGAGAGCGTTTCTCAGGGCATGCCGTAGGGTCACCGTCCTGCCGGGCAATCCCTTCGCCCGTGCGGTTCGGATGTAGTCCTGGTTGACCACGTCCAGCATGCTGGAGCGCGCGAACATCGCGAGGTTGGCCATCTGGGTGAGCGTCAGGCAGAGCAGGGGGCCGACGATGTGCCAGGTGTAGTCCAGGGCGGACCTCACGGGGGGAAGCGCCTCGGAGTTCTCGGCGTGCAGGCCGTACATCGGGAACCACTTGAAGAACGTGCCGAAGCAGAAGAACGTGAGGAAGAGCATGCCCAGCACGACGGGCGGAATCGAGTAAAGGACGAACAGTCCCAGCGAGGTTATCCGATCCTGCCACCGGTTCCGCCGAACGGCCGCGTAGACGCCCAAGGGGACCGCGAAGAGGTACACCACGGCCTCGGCCAGGAGCATGATCGGCGCCGAGAC
>DATGFI010000470.1:0-2074 GCA_035309205.1 Planctomycetota bacterium
CCTTGCCCAGCACGATCTTCGACCAGTCGGAATTGCTCATCTTCCCGATCGTCGCCCGGCAGCGGATGTGGACCTTGCGGACTTCCCCGCTGGGCAGGACGATGTCGGCGTAATTGCCTTCCTTGGCCATCAGCTGCGCGAAGGTTCCGGCGCTCCGCGCCAGCTGCCCGCCCCGCCCCGGCGTGAGTTCCACATTGTGGAGGAACTGTCCCGTGGGAATGCTCTTGAGGGGCATCGCGTTGCCGAGCCTGGGCTCCAGTTTTTCGCCCGACATGACCTCATCGCCCACCTTCAGGCCATCGGGGGCGAGGATGTAGCGGCGCTCGCCGTCCTTGTACCGGACCAGGGCGATGCGCGGCGAGCGGTTCGGATCGTACTCGATCGTCTCGATGAATCCGGGCACGTTATCCTTGGTGCGGCGGAAGTCGATGATCCGGTAGCGCGTCCGGTTGCCCCGACCGATGTGGCGCATGGACATGCGGCCGACGTTGTTGCGGCCGCCCGAGTGGCGGAGCGCGACGGTCAGATTCTTCTCGGGGACGTTCGTGGTCACGTCCGAATAGTCCGAGACCGTGGCGCCGCGGCGCCCCGGCGAGGTCGGCTTGTACTGTCTTACGGGCATATTAGATGATGTCCAACCGGAAGCCTTCCTTCAGGGTCACGTAGGCTTTCTTCCAGTCCTTACGCTTGCCCTGGAGGAGCTGATTCTTCATCCGCTTGTACTTCCCCTTCACCTTGACCGTCCGGACCTCCTGGACCTTCACGTTGAAGGCCTTCTCGACCGAGTGCTTGACCTCGGGCTTGGTGGCGTCCGGCGCGACGATGAAGGTGTACACGCTCTTCTGCTGGTTCGCCATCGACTTTTCGGTGACGACCGGCTTCTTGATGACGACGAACGGGCTCCTCACGACTTCTTCTCCTTCTTGGGCGCCGGCGCCGCGGCCGCTGCGGCGGCGCGGGCCGAAACCAGGGCGTCGAGCGCCCCCCGGGTGAGGAGGATGTCCTTGTGCTTCACCACGTCATAGGCGTTCAGCTCCCCGACGGGCCGGACGCTCAGGTCCTGCAGGTTCCGGGCGGAGAGCCAGACCTTGTCGTTGTGCTTGGGGATCGCCAGGAGGACGGTCCGCTTGAAGCCGATGGCCTTCATGAGCTTGGCCATCTCCTTCGTCTTGGGCTTGTCGAAGTCCACGCCCTCGATGACGGAGACTTCCTTGTCCTTGATCTTGCCGAGGATCGCCGAATTGAGGGCGGCGCGCTTCATCGAGTCGGTGATGCCCAGCCGGTACTCTCGGGTGCGGGGGCCGAACACGATGCCGCCCTTCACCCAGATGGGTGAACGCTTCGTCCCCATGCGCGCCATGCCGGTGTGCTTCTGGGGCCACATCTTCTTCGTGGAGCCTTCGACCTCTCCGCGCGTCTTCGTATGGGCGTTTCCTTCGCGCTGGTTGGCCTCGTGGATCACCACGACCTGATGCAGCAGGCGCTTGCGGACCTTGTCCCCGAAGAGGTTCTCGTCCACGGTGACCGTGCCGGAGCTCTTGCCGTCCTTGGAGAAAAGCGGGAGTTCAGCCATGGTAGTCTACTTCTCGTCGAGCAGGGCCTTGACGCGGATGTCGACGCCCGCGGGCATGTTGAGATTGCGGAGTTCGTCGATCGTCTTGGCCGTGGGTTCGGTGATGTCCACCACTCTCTTGTGGGTGCGGATTTCGTACTGCTCGCGAGACTTCTTGTCGACGTGCGGCGAGCGCAGGACGGTGATCCGCTCGATCTTCGTGGGGAGCGGGATCGGACCGCGTACCTTGGCGCCCGTGCGCTTGGCGGTGTTCACGATGTCCATCGCCGACTGGTCGATGATCTCGTGGTCGTAGCCTTCGATCCGGATGCGTATTCTTTGGGCCATAAAGCGAGCCGTCAGTATAGCGATGCGAGTTCGCGAGTCAAGCGAAACGTTCCGCCTGTGCGCCAAATAATTTTTCGCGGATCAGCGACACTTCCGCGGCCCCCGGGGGTATACTTTATGGGGCGAACCAAGGAATCCCGAAACGGGCGCTGCTGGGGCGAGCAGCGCCCGTTT
>DATGFI010000471.1:0-4114 GCA_035309205.1 Planctomycetota bacterium
GCCCTCCCGATTCTTCATGACCCAAGGGGGGAGCTTGGCGTAGTCCTTGGCGACCGCATCCAGCACGCGTCCATTGCCATCGCAGGACGGGCATGGAAATACCACGCTTGTGAACAGGCTGCCTGCGCCTGCGCAGGCGTCGCAGAGGCCCAGCTCCAGGATCAGACGGTAGTGCGTGCCTGGAAGCTGGGGTCTGGTCTTCTTGCCGTCGCAGGCGGTGCATTTCAGGCCCTTCTGCCCCAGGCAGATCGGGCAGGCAACGGCGCGGCGCCCCTGGCAGATCTTGCAGCTCACGTTCGTGCCTTCGCTGGGGTCGACGACCTTGCCCGTGCCGCGGCAGGTCATGCAGAGCGCTGCCCCGGTGGATCCGCAGGCGCTGCAGGGATACCGGCCCTGGCCCAGGCACATCTCACAAGTCATTTCCGCCTTGATGCGCTCCGAAACCGCGTCACAGAGCTTCGTCCACGTGGCGGGATCGGGCGCGCCGGACGAAAGTTTCTTCCAGCGGTCCATGGCCCCGGCGGCGTCGAAGGCCTGGTCCTTCAACGTGCAGAGCGCGCCCAGGTAGCGCGTGGGGAAATCCGCCGCAATCGACGCCGACTCGGCCGCGCGGGTCACCCAGAGTCCGGGGGGCCTCAAGAGCAGCGACGCCAGCTCGACGCGGACCACGCTCGAGGCCGGTCCCCACAGGTCGAGGATCGGACCCTTTGCGAACCTGCCCTGGAGCAGGAGGGCCGGGTCGATCTTGCCCTTCTTCGACAGCAGTTCCTGGATGTGGGCGCAGGCGAAGAGTTGAAGGGCGTCGACCGGAGATGTGCCGGAGGCCGCGATTTTCTGGATCAGCAATTCCAGGAGCTTCTGGTGACGCTCGGGCGTCAGGCCTTCGGATCTGCGGCCCCCCTCGGCGTGATTGAGCTCGGGCGAGTTGAGGTACTCCTGCAGCCCGGCGGCGACGGCGCCGTCGAGCTTCCAGGACGCGTCGTCACGCGAGAGGAAGACGTCGGCGGCGTGATGGAAGGAGGATTTGGCCGCGCCGGCATGGAAGAACATGGCGGCCGCCGCGCGCTTCTCCGCGACCATACGCTCAGCGGCGTCGCGAAGCGTCGCATAGTGGGGGATCGCGGCCGCGGGCAGGACCGCCACGGGATCCGGCGTCGACTTCGGCGTCGGGCCTACCGACGGATTCGGCGGCGAACCGCTCGGCGCGGGATCCGGATTCTTGACGCTCGGCTGCGGGGTGTCCTTGGGGATCACCGGATCGGCGAGCTTGGTCTTGGCGTCGGCGATGGCGACGTCGATGCGCCTGAGGATCTCGTCCATCTGCGCCTTGACCTGCGGCCGGAGTTCGCCTCCAGCGTCCAGTGCCGCGGTGGCCTGGAGGTTCTTCAGTTTCTGGCGGGCGTCCTCCAGCCGGCCTGAGGAAACCATGGCATTGATGGTGCCCAGGGATTCCCGGAGTCGGTCATCGGCCGCGCGTTCGATCTCGAGCGCCTTGGCGGCGATGCGGCTGCCCGCGGGCGTCCCGGAAAACTCGGCGGGGAAGCGGTGCAGCGCGGTCAGCGCATCTCCCGGATGCCCCTCTTCCAGCGCTTTTGTCGCCTCCTCGATCGCGTCCTTGGCGATGGATTCGGCTTCGGCGCTCACCGCGGCCTCGAAGTCGACTCGCCCGCCCGCGAAAAGGGAGCGGTGCGGGGTGCCGGCGAACTGGACTTCCAGGGCCTTCCACTTTGCGCGGACCGTGGCGTACTCGCCGGGCTTTCCCTTGGCGCTTCTTTCCGTCGCTTTCATGTCGTCGTAGCGCCGCTGGATCTCGGCGTTTTGCTCCGCGTTGGGGTCCGCGACTGGAGGCACGGTCTTCCTGCCCATCGCCAGCACGAGGAGGATGGCGACCAGAAGGGCGGCCGCGGCGCCGCCGCCCAGCAGGATCATCCTTTTCTTCTGCGGGGCCGGGGTATCCTCTCCGCCGCTTCGATCGCTACGGGTCGTTTTGGGTGACGGCGACTGCAGCACGGTGTCGAAGGCCTTGATCAGGTCATCATAGGTCTTGAAACGCTCATCCTTCTGCTTCCTGAGGAGCCGCAGGACCAGCTGGTTGGCGCCCTCGGTGAGGGCGGGGTTCACGGCCTTCGGGGGCTGGGGCGGCTCGGTGACCTGTTTGGTCATGAGCTCGCGCGGCGTGTTGGCGATGAAGGGCCTTCGCCCCGAGAGCATTTCGTAGAGCGTGACACCCAGAGAGTACATGTCCGTGCGGTGGTCCAGAGGCTCCGCGCGGCACTGTTCAGGCGACGCATACGCCGGCGTCGTGTGGACGTTCTCCTCATCCTCGCCCTTCACCGTGTCATTGGACTGAAGCTCGGTGGCGAGCCCGAAGTCGCAGATCTTCGCCTGTCCTTCGGGCGTGATCAGGATGTTCTGGGGCTTGATGTCGCGGTGGATCAGGCCGTTCTGGTGCGCGTGGCGCAGGCCGCGGGCGACCTGTCGTGCGATGTCCAGGGCCTTGGCCTCGGGGATGGTCTTTTGCTGGCGGATCAGGCGGAAGACCGTCTCTCCCTGAACATACTCCATGACGAAGTAGTAGCGGCCCAGGGATTCGCCGACGTCCACGGCTCCCATGATGTTTTCGTGAGTGACCTTGCCCGCTGAGCGCGCCTCCTTCATGAAGCTTTCGACGTAGACCTTGTCTTTGGCGAGATCCGGGGGGAGCAGCTTGATCGCGACCAGCCGATCGAGGCTCTCCTGTCTGGCCAGGAAGACCTCGCCCATTCCACCCTGACCCAGCCGTTTCTGGAAGGTGTAGCCGGGGATCGGATCGGGCAGCGGACCGTCTTTCTGGAAGAGCGGTGCCCGGCGCGCCGTGTTCGGCGTGCCGGTGCCTCTGGTGGTATCTCCCTTCGGCGCGAAGGGATCGGTCTTGGTGCCGGTATCGCTCTTGGGAGCGCTTCCTTTGGGAGCCAGGGCGTCGGTCTTGGGGCCGGACAGCTTTGGCGCGAAGGGGTCCGTCTTGGGTCCCGTCGAGGCCTCCGGTTTGGGTGCGGGCGGGGACTTGGGGGCCAGGGGGTCCGTCTTGGGCCCGCTGGAGCTCTCGGATTTCGGGGTCGCCACGGGTGCGGCGATGAGCTTGCCGCAGGCCGGGCAGACGACGTCCTTGAAGATCTCCTCGGCGGTAATGGTGAAGGAATGACCGCAAGTGCACTTGACGCTCGGCTTGCGGTTTTCCATCGGACAAATCAGCGGGACGAGAAACTCTACCGTATGAAGGGCCGCGCCGACAACCCCTTTTGAGGCCCCCGACCCGCTCCTGGCGCGGATCCCCGCGCCCATATGCTATACGCTATTCCCGCCTTGCGGGGTTTGGCAATAAGTCCGGACAGAGCATGACCCCAGAGGGGGTCATGCGGAAAATCCGAGGGGGGCTTATTTGAGATGCTTGGAAACCAACGCCGTCATCTCGAACATGCTGACCTGCTTCTTGCCGTTGAACACGGCCTTGAGCACGTCATCAGCGTTGATCATCCGTCGATTCTTCTCATCCTGAAGCTTGTGCTTCTTGATGTAGACCCAGAGCTTCTTCGCCACCTCGCTGCGCGGAAGGGGCTTGGATCCGGTCACCTTCGCCAGCTCCTCGCTGGGCTGAAGGGGCTTCATGAAGGCGCTGTTCGCTTTCTTGGCCATGGCGTTATTTATCTCCTCTTCGCAAAACAATCGCTGCAGTAGACGGGACGGTCGCCGCGGGGCTTGAACGGAACCTGGGTGGGCTTCCCGCATTCCCCGCAGATGGCGCTGAACATCTCGCGCGGCCCGCCGCCGCCGCCTCCGCCGCGGCCCCCGCCGCCTCCGAAGCCGCCGCGGCCGCCTCCGCCTCCGCCTCCGCCCCCGCCGCCCGCGGCCTTTTTCGCCGCCCGGCACGGGGCGCAGCGCTTGGGCTCGTTCGTGAACCCGAGCTGCGCGAAGCGCTCCTGCTCGCCCGCCGTGAACGTAAATTCCGTCCCACAATCGACGCACGTCAACGACTTGTCCGTGTACATGGCTTAACCCCGAAAGACCCTGAATTTTCTCTCGCCGACTGCCGGCGGGTGAACCGAGTCAATTACAATAGCAAAGGGGGGAAGGAGCA
>DATGFI010000472.1:0-3614 GCA_035309205.1 Planctomycetota bacterium
GACCTGGTCTCCGGGGACTGGTGGATCCAACGGCCCTGAGTGCAAGGCTACGTCGAGCTGCACTGTCACTCCGGGTTTTCATTCCTGGATGGGGCGTCGTCTCCCGAAGAGCTGGTGCTCGAGGCGACGCACTTGGGCTATCCGGCCATGGCCCTCACCGATCACCATGGCCTCTACGGATCCATGGCATTCGCCAAAGGATGCAAACGCCTCGGTATCCAGGCCATCACCGGCGCGGAAGTCACGCTCGATTCGGGAGCCCACCTCACTCTCCTCGCTGAATCGGCCACCGGATACGCCAACCTCTGTCGCCTCATCACCACCGCCCACCTGGGCTCCCCCGACCGCCGAGACCCTCGGCTCCCCTTTTCCATACTGGCCGAGCGTCACGAAGGCATCATCATCCTCTCCGGGTGCAGAAACGGACTTTTCGATCGGGAAGGCCCGTCTGCCGCCCGTCGCCTTGCCGAACAGTGTCGCAACATTTTTGGCCCAGAGAACTTTTTTGTGGAATTGCAGCGCAATGGCGTCCGGGGAGACCGGGCACGCACTCGCGATCTCGCGGAATTAGCGGAGTCGGCTGGCCTTCAGGTGGTGGCGACGCGGGACGTGCACTACCACAACGTCTCGCGCTACCGGCTCCACGACGTCCTGGTGGCGATCAAGAACCGCACGAGCCTGGATGGCGCGCACGTCGCCCGGAGACCCAACAACGACTTCCACCTCAGACCCCCGAGCGAGGTCGCGGCCCTCTTCCCCGATCTTCCCCGTGCCATCGACACCACGCGCGTCATCGCCGAGCGCTGTGGCGCGTTCGACCTGACGCGAGACCTCGGGTACACCTTTCCCGATTTCCGGGGGGCCGACAAGACCCCCGCCCCACAAGCGCTCGCGGAGTTCTGCCGGGCTCGCCTCGAGGATCGTTACCCGCCTGGCTCGGAGTGGCGCGCCGACGCCGAGAAGCGCCTGGCCGAAGAGCTGCGCCTCATCGAGCATCACAAGCTCTCAGGCTTTTTTCTGGTCTACCACGACCTCTTCGACCTGGCCCGCGAAGTCGGCGCCGATGTCCGCAAAGGCACCCGACGAGCCACCTCCGGCCTGCTCCCCGGCCGAGGACGCGGCTCCTCCGTCTCCTCGATCGTCTGCTACTTCCTGGGCCTCTCCCACGTCGACCCCATCGCCAACCACCTCTTCCTCGGCCGCTTCCTCAACGAGACGCTGGCTTCGGTCCCCGACATCGATCTCGATTTCCCTCGCGAAATCCGTGAGGAGCTCTTCCGCCGGGTCTATGCGCGGTATGGCGCCGAGCACGTCGGGCTCGTGTGTTCCTATCCGACGTACCAGATGCGGTCCGCCGTCCGGGAAATCGGCATGGCCCTCGATCTCCCACCGGGCGAAATCGAATTGGTGGCGAAGCTCGCTGATCGTCATTCGGGAGGATTGTCCGAGGAGCTGGAGCAATTGCCGGGGTTCGCCGGACGGTCGAGCGCACCTCTCTGGAAGGAGCTGTGCGAGCTCAGCGAGGAAATACAAGGGCTTCCGAGGCACATCTCGCAGCACGTGGGAGGGATGGTGATCTCCTCCCGGCCCCTGGTCGAAATCGTGCCGCTCGAGCTCTCGGCCATGCCCGACCGCGTGATCTGCCAGTGGGACAAGGACTCCTGCGACGACGCCCGGTTCATCAAGATCGACTTCCTGGCGCTCGGCATGCTGTCCCTGGTGGAGGAGTGCGTCGAGCTGATCGCGGAGCGTCGTGGGGAACCACCCGATCTCTCCCGGATCGATTTCAACGATCAGAAGGTCTACGACCAGATCTGCGCCGGAGACACCGTCGGGATGTTCCAGATCGAGAGCCGGGCACAGATCCAGATGATTCGCCGCACCCGGCCCCGCTCGCTCGAAGATCTGGCGGTGGAGGTCGCGCTGGTGCGCCCCGGTCCGGTGGTTGGTGGAGCGGTGAATCCCTATGTACGGAGGCGCGAAGCCCGGCGGGCGGCGCTCAAAATGGGACGAACCTACGAGCCCCCACTCGACCATCCTCTGCTCAAAGAGGCGCTCACCGAAACGCTGGGAGTGATTCTCTACCAGGATCAGGTGCTGCAAGTTTGCCAGGCGCTCGCCGGCTTCACCGCTGGACAGGCGGAGGCTCTGCGCCGGGCCATGAGCCGGAAGCGTAGCCGCGATTTGCTGATGGGATTCGGCAACGATTTCCGCGCCGGAGCTGCCGCACGGGGAGTACCGCCGGAGGTCGCCGACAAGGTCTTCACGCAGGTGATCGCGTTCAGCGAATTCGGTTTCCCGAAGTCGCACGCCGCGGCCTTCGGTCTCCTGGCCTATCAGTCGGCGTGGCTCCGGCACTATCACGCCACCGAGTACTACACGGCCATCTTCAACAACCAGCCGATGGGGTTCTACTCGCTCGACGCCCTCACCCATGACGCCCGGCACCATGGCATCACGATTCTCCTCCCCGACGTGAACCGGAGTGACGTCTGGTGCCGTCCGGAAGGAGAAAACGCGGTCCGGGTCGGGCTGGGATTCGTCCGCGCCTGGAGTGAAGACACGGCGTTGGGAGTGGTTGAAGAGCGGGAGCGGTGCGGCCCTTATCGAAGTCTGGCGGACTTCGTCAGGCGCTCACCCACGGAGCTCAAGCGCACGGCGGTCGAAAACCTGGTCTGGGTGGGGGGATTCGATTCGTTCGGCCTCACCCGGCGCGAGCTGCTCTGGCAGGCGGGTCTCTGGCTCCCCGCGGAGACGGCTCGCAAAGGGCGTTCACCACGCCGGCAGCTCGAGCTGGCGCTCTCCCATCCGCACGAAGGGCTGCGGTTCGGGGGACTGGTCGAAGTCGAGCGGATTCTCGCGGAGTACGGCACTCTGGGCTTTGCGCCGAGTGGGCATCCGATGGGGTTGATCAGGAAATCGTTGACTGAGTCAATCATTCCGGGAGATCAGTTGGTGAGGCATGAGGACCGGGAGACCGTCGAGGTCGCGGGCATGGTGGTCGCCCGCCAGCGTCCCGGGACGGCCAAGGGGTTCGTCTTTATTCTGCTTGAAGACGAAACCGGGATGGTGAACGTGATCGTCAGGCCCGACGTGTTCGAGCGATATCGAGCTGTGGTCAGGGGAGAACCGTTGTTGCTGATAAAGGGGGTGCTTGCGAAAGATGATGGAGCGCTGAATGTGCTTGCTGAAGAGATTCAAGCTCTCGATTGCGGATTGCGGATTGCGGATTGCGGATTAGAAGGGGCAGTTCAATCCGAAATCCGCAATCCGACATCCGCAATGTCTTTCTTGAAGACCATGCGCCGGGTAGCTCCCGACTCCAAAGACTGGGGCTAGTCGAGTCCCCGGTCCCGCAGCCGGATCACTTCCTCGAGCGAGGGCTTCCCAATGACGTGGGACGGTCGTCGAGGGTACCGGTAGAGCCAGCCATTGGCCCGTGGTTGGGACGGTGCGCTGGGCGGAGACAGCCGACAGCGCGGGGGCTACCAGAAGGGCGGCCAGAAGCAGGGACTTCATCGGGGCTCCGAGGAGGATTCAGGGGTTGGATAGCCCCGGAGCCCCGTGGGTTGCAGCCTAGTGGGGTCCCGGTGAACCCGTGGAAGTCTCAATCC
>DATGFI010000473.1:0-2432 GCA_035309205.1 Planctomycetota bacterium
CCAGATCATCCGCGGCGTCCAGGTCAGCCTCGATAAAGGGTGCGACTTTGGCGAATCGGCCCTTGGAGAGGCCTTTGAGCCTCTTGATCAGATCTTCTTTTGTCACGTCGACATTATCCAAGCCCGATTGCTCCAATTCAAGGCACATCAGGCGGCAGAGAGTTCCCACCGGATTGCTTCTTCAATGTCGAGATCCTTCCGCCCATAGTCTCTCGCCAGTGCGCTGATCGATTCACCGGCTTTATAGCGCTCCGCGATCACGGCGGTGGCAATGCCGGTCCCTGCGAGCACCGGACGCCCGAAGGAGAGGGTCGGGTCAATGACAATGATCTTCGGATCATCGGGCCGGCGCTTCCGGGTGAAGGGGAAGAGCTTGGTCGGGGTGCCATCGTTACCCCAGACGATCCGTTCCAAGTGATGCCCATGCTGCCGTCGGATAGCATCGATAACATGGGCTTCGACCAGATTGATGAACGAAAGCAGGACGCCGCCTCGATCCGCGATGGCAATGACGGGCTTGATAAAGCCCCGCCCGACCAGCCAGGAACGCAGGGTTGTCTTAGGGATGCAAAGATAGTGGGCGGTTTCATTCAGCCGGTAGGATGGACTATTACGCGGGTCTTGTGCAGCCAAAAAAGGAACCCCTCTCTAAAGCTGATGCCGAGACAATTGTATGGTACGACGGAGTGTTCCGACAATCGGAAGTAGGAGTTCGGGTGTTGAGCGAACCTTTTGCTCGCGATCCGGTTGAAGTGTTCAGAACCAACATGGTGTTTCTCCATCTCATCACTGCCCACGCCGATCGACACGCCTGCTGCCGGGCGTGACCGGCTCTCGCTCTAGGCGCCCGGCCGGGACGCGGTCCGCGTCCCCCTCCTGTTCCTGATGGATTTCAAGACCGGACAGACTCTGTCCTTACTAAGGAGCTCAAATCATGTCCAAGACTCTGTTCGTCCGCACCAAGCCCGTCGTCAACGTCGGCACGATTGGGCACATCGATCACGGGAAGACCACGCTCACCTCCGTCATTACGAGTCTCCTCGCGAAGAGAGGCCTCGCGACGGCGACGAGCTACGACGAGGTGGCGAAGGCGTCGATCAAGGATGGGCGTCGCGACGCCTCGAAGGTCGTGACGATCGCGATCTCGCATGTGCCCTACGAGACGGAGGCGAGGCATTACATCCACATCGACTGCCCGGGCCACGTGGACTACATCAAGAACATGATCACGGGTGCCGCGCAGATGGATGGGGCGATTCTGCTCGTCAGCGCGACGGACGGGTGCATGCCCCAGACGGGAGAGCACGTGCTCCTCGCCAAGCAGGTTCAGGTTCCGGCCATGGTGGTGTTTATGAACAAAGTGGATCTGGTTCAGGATGTCGAGCTGCTCGATTTGATCGAGCTCGAGGTCCGCGACCTGCTTCGGAAGCATGGCTTCCCAGCGGATGAGATTCCGATCATCCGGGGCTCGGCGTTGCGCGCCCGGGACTGTGGATGCGCGAAGACGGAATGCCCGAATTGTGGTCCGATCTTCCGGCTCCTGGAGGCGATGGACGACTATATCCCCGTCCCGCCCGGGATGTCGAGAAGCCCTTCCTCCTCCAGGTGGAGGACATCCATACCATCAAGGGCCGTGGCACGGTGGCGACAGGCCGGATCGAGACGGGGATCGTCCGTCCGGGAGATCCCGTCGAGTTGGTCGGTCTGTCCGAGGATCCGGTGTCGAGCGTGGTGACGAGCATCGAGCGCTTCCGTCAGGTCCTGGATGAGGGCCGGGCGGGCGAGAATGTCGGCGTCCTCCTGCGCGGCGTGGAGCTGGAGCAGGTGGATCGCGGCATGGTGGTCGCCAAACCGGGTTCGATCCAGCCGCGGACGACGTTCGAGGCGAACGTGCTGCTGCTCGGCAAGGGGGAAGGCGGCCGGCGGACGCCCATCTTCGTGGGCTATCAGCCGCACTTCTACTTCCGGACTGCGAGCGTGACGGCAAGGTGGCGCTGCAGAAGCCGGTGGCCCTGAAGGAGAACCTCCGCTTCGCGATGCGCGAAGGAGGGCTCACCGTGGGCAGCGGTGTCGTGACTCGCGTTCTTGGGTGATGGAGTCGGTCAAGGTGCGGCAGGTGGGACGAGGTCCTGCCTGCCGCACCGGCCTTCGACCCAGAAGGCGAGTGCGTTCACACGAACATAGCGCTCGATTGTCCGAACACCCCACTTCCGGCATTGAACTCCACAACCCTCGCGTTTACAGTGACTCCTGGCGATGGAACAACAAACGGGGTTGAGTCCGAGATGGATCGTCAGCCGGCGCTATGATCTCGCCTGGTTCTTCGGCGGAGCTTTGGCCAGCCTCGCCGCCCTGGCGCTTTACTTCGTGGCCCATGTGCCCATCGTCGTGCTCCTCTGGATCTGGATCCTGGCCTTCGACGGCCCTCATAT
>DATGFI010000474.1:0-6322 GCA_035309205.1 Planctomycetota bacterium
CCCAGCGGCGCGCGATTCCGGAGAGCGCCTGGAAGTGGCTCTCCTCCCGGAAAAAGCTCGTGACATTGGTGGAGATCACGTCCAGAAGATGGATGATCTCGTCGCCCGACGGATCCGACAAAAGGTGGTCGAGGTACGCGCCGTAATCCTGAATCCCCAGAAGCCGCATCCGCTTGCTGACGCGCGCGCGGACGAGCCCTTCCTTTCCTTCCCCGAGGGCGATTCCGCTGAGGCGGTAGATGAGTGCGCGGAACCCGGCAAACGTCGTGCGCGACATCTGCCCCGTGGGTCCGGGCGTGGCCAGATTGTACGCGTTCATGTCCCGCTCCCCGCTCCGCTGCCGGCCGCGAGGACGACCGGTTCGGTTCGGCTTGCCAGGAGCCCGTTCACATCGAGAATGAGACCGACCTGGCCATCCGGCAGGATGACCCCTCCGGAGATTCCCCGTACCCCTTCGAGGTTCATCCCGAGGCTCTTGATAACGATCTGCTGCTGGCCCAAGACCTCGTCCGCCATCACGGCGGCCCGGCGGCCGGCGTCTTCGACGACGACGGCGACTCCTGCGACCGTGGGCTCGCCTGCTTCGGTGATGTCCAGCAGTCGGCCCAGGCGGAAGAGCGGAACGAGTTCGTCCTGGAGCGAGAGCATTTCATCACGGTCCATGATGGTGCACCGCTGTCCCGGATCCGGGCGCACCAGCCGGGTAATGGATAGTGTAGGCACCACGTAGCGCTCGTGGCCCGCCCGGATCACCATCCCGTCGATGATGGCCAGCGTCAGCGGCAGCCGGAGTCGGAAGGTGGTCCCCAGACCTCGTTCGGACTGGACTTCGATACGCCCCCGGAGAGCTTCGACGCTGGTCTTGACGACGTCGAGTCCCACTCCCCGGCCGGAAAGCTCCGTCACGACCTTTGCCGTGGAGAATCCGGGAAGGAAGATCAGCTTGAAGATCTCCTGCTCGGACAGACTCTCGCCCCTCCGGACGATTCCCTTCTCGATCCCCTTCTTGAGGATGGCCTCGGGATCCAGGCCGCGACCGTCATCCTGGACCTCGATGACGATGCTGCCCTCCCGGTGGAGCGCCCGGAGTTCGATGCGGCCGGATCCGGACTTCCCGGCCCGAAGCCGAGCATCGGCGCTCTCTTCGATCCCGTGATCGAGCGCGTTCCTGATGATGTGAACCAGCGCGTCGGCCATGCAGTTCACGATGGCCTTGTCGATCTCGATCTCCTCTCCCGACGTCACGAACTCGATCGGCTTGGTCAGTTTCCGGGAAAGGTCGCGCGCCAGGCGCGCCATTTTCTGGAAGAGCGGACGAACCGGCACCATTCGCAGGGACATTCCCATTTCCTGCAGTTCGCGGGTGATCTTGCCCAACTGGCTCACGGACTTGCTCAAGACCCCGCCGGCCGCCAGGACTCGAAGCTCGCCCGACTGGCTGACCATCGACTCGGCGATGACCAGTTCACCGATCAGGTCCACCAGCCGGTCCAGGCGATTGGCGTCCACCCGGATGGATTCCTTCACGGAAATCCGGTCTTCCTCGGGTTTCGAGAAGACATGAACCGACGAGGCGGAGTCCGCCTCGGAAGGGAGCGGCGGCTCTTCCGCGCCCCGAAGGGAGGGAGCCGGCGACGCCGGCGCGATCTTCCCGTTCGGGTTCGACGCCACGGTTTCACGGATCCGGACGATCAGGGCCTCCAACGCCGGATCGGGCGGAGGAACGGCGGACGTCTTCATGTAGGTCTCGACATCCGCGGTCAGACACTTCATTGCATCGACGGATGCGAAGACCAGATCGATGGCCCGGTCCGCCATCGGAATGCTTCCCCGCCGGGCGAGATCCAGGAGGTTCTCCGTCTCGTGGGCCAGGGCCTGCATGGCGCCCAGATCGAGACAACTCGCGGCTCCTTTGATCGTGTGGAAAGCGCGGAAGACGGTATGAAGGGCTTCGAGGTTGGCGGGATCCGATTCAAGGGCGAGGAGCTGCACGTCGGCCGCATCGAGATGCTCCCTTGCCTCGAGAATGAACCCCCCCAGGAGCTCCGCATCGAATTCTGCGGGGAATAGAGGGACGGCCGCGGATGCGGAGGGGGGAGCCCCCGCCCGCTCCGAGTCGCCCGGAGCCGTCTGAACGCGGGAGGAAAGCGGAGCCTGACCGGCGCCGGCTCCGGCGGCGGCCCATTCCTGAAGCGCCGCGATCTCTTTCTCGACCGCCTGCCAGCTCCGAGCCGGATCGGAGGCCTTTCCCAAGATCAGGTCCTCCAGGAGCCGGCCAAGGGCGCTCGCGGCATCCCGCATGCTGCCGGGGGGGACGTCCTGGAGAAGGTCGTCCAGGCGAAGGAGCAGGTCCTTCAACCCTTCCGGGTCTCCGACCTCCGCCAGGACGAAGGCTTCGCTGAGACGATCGAGCTTTTCCTTCATGGGTTCTGCTTATCCGCGGGGCTGTCCGAGAGTCGAAGGGAGGGACCAAAGTTCCGTGGAGCTCAGGATCTGATCCACGTCCAGAAGCATCACGACCCGGGGTGATAGCTTCGCCATTCCGAGGAGGAACGCGGTTTCCGCTCCGCTGGTGAATTTGGGCACCCCCTCGAGCTGGTTCTCGGTGATCGCCAGGACCTCCCGGACGTCATCCACGATGAGGCCGACCGTGACGCCTTGGCCCTCCCGGAGCACCCGCACGACCACGATGCAGGTCCGCTCGGTATCGACCCTGGCCTCCATGCTGAATTTCCGGCGAAGGTCGATCACCGGGATCACCTTCCCGCGGAGGTTGAGGACCCCGCGGATCACGTCGGGCAGTCCGGGGACACGCGTCACCCGCATGAGGCCGATGATCTCCTGGACCTTGAGGATCTCGAGCCCGTAGACTTCGTCTCCCAGCCCGAAAGTGAGATACTTGCCGGGGCTGGCTCCGGGACGCGCTCCGGTGTCCTTCGTGGCGTTTTCGTTCATCGAATGCTCCTCCACAGGGTTCAAGTCGAACCGACGGGTTGAGGGACTGCTCATCACTGCACCTTCGGGGCCTCGGTCGTGGCCGAGGGGGCGAGCCCCAGGATCGATTCGGCCTTCAACCGCAACAGCGCCGGCGTCGCCGGCTTCGTCAGGTACAGGTTTGCTCCGGCCTCCAAGGCGGCGTTCCGATCCACGTCCCGATTCTCAGTCGTCAGCAGGATGATCGGCAGGTGCTTTAGCTTCTTGTCGCCGCGCACCAGGCGAATGAGCTCGATCCCATCCATCCGGGGCATGTTGAGATCGACAAAGGCCAGGTCGACGGTCTCGGCTCCGAGAACCTCCAAAGCATGAATGCCATCGACCGCGTGGAGGATCATGAAGCCCAGCGGCTTCAGGGCCCACTCGATCATTCGCCGGACGGTCTGGGAGTCGTCCACGAGCAAGACCACCTTGGCAAGAATGTTCACGCGCGCTCCTTTCCCGACTTGCTGAGGGCTTCGACGGCAACCTGGATTTCATCCGACAGGAGGGGATCCCCCTGGCTCTGCACCTGGCGAAGCATAGGGACCATCTCGGTGAGGCCAAGCTTAAGCACGGCATGGATGGCGGCCTGCTGAATCCTTCGTTGGGGGCTGGCCAGCCCTCGGATGAAGACCGATCCGGCGACCCTGACTCCCAACTCTCCCAGAAGGTCGATCAAGCCTACTGTCACCTCCGGGGCTAGGCCGTTTTGAAGGAGCCTTTCGGCGATCGCAGTGGCCAGGAACGGGCGATCGGACGAGCTCATGCGGCCTACGGTCGCGGCGGCCGGAATCTGGGCAAGGACCGGAATGATGACCGAGCCCAAGGACGGCGTCTCGAAGAGCTTTTCGAGCAGGGGACCGGCTGCCTCCGGTGAGGCTTGCCGTCCCAGGGCCTCCACCACGGGCTCCTGAAGCTCGGCCGGAACGCTTTTGAGGAGTCTGGAGAGGGCGCGAACGGCTTCTGAGGATGGAATCTGGCTCAACGCATCGATGGCGGAGAATCGCGACCAGGATTCCCCATGGGACGAGAATTCCTCGAGTCGATGGATCGCCTCGGGCGCGCCCAGGCGTCCGAGCCCCACGACGGCCGCGTCGCGAACGTTCTCGTCGGCGTCCGTCAGCATGTCCAGGAGCGGCTGCGCCAGATCATGGTCCCCGCTCTCCGTCATGATGTTCGCCGCAAAGACCCGCATGCGAACGTCTGGATCGCGGGAGAGGTCGATAAGGATCTCCGGTGCGGCTTTCGCAAGCTGCTGCAGAAGCTGGCGCGCGGAGTTCCGTATCGCCGGCACGGAACTCCGCAGCAGGGGCAGCAGAAGCCGGACCGTCCGGGCATCCCCGATTTCAAGGAGGGTATCGGTGGCCGCCTCCCGGATCGCCCGGTGAGGGGACTGGAGGGCGCCGATAAGCGCTTTCAGTACCTGGTCATCATCCCACCTTCCCAGGATGCGCAAGGCCCGTCTCTGGAGATCCGGGTTGCCCTGGCTCAGCTCCCGGAGCGCTGTTTCACGATTCATGTTCATGTTCCTCTTCGTGCAGGTCTCAGTGGGTCGGCGGGGCCTGGTAGCGTTCCGCGACCGGGCCCAAAGTCGTGTTTCGGAGACGGGCGAAATAGCGATCCGCTTCGACCGCGAGGCCGGTCCGCAGAGAAAAGATTCCGAGTCCGAGGAGGTCGGCATCTTCCGGCTGCCCGAGCGCCGCCAGGAGGATCTCGATCAGCGAAGCAGGATCGAGCTTCTCCCAGGGAATGTTCGAGATCCGGCCGTCCTGAATGCTCCGGAGACCCGACAGGTCGCATCCAATGATCCGTGCCGGCGCTGCCGTCCTCGGCCCCCGGATCTGCAGGTGGGCCACCTCCAGGGGGCAGGCGGCCAGTCGCTCCGATGTGCGGGTCTGGAGCCGGACCATCCAGGTCGCTTCCTCGGCCAGGCGAGACGCGCGCGTCTCGAACGCCGTGCCTCGGGTCTCTTCCTGCAGTCCGACCGCCAGGGCGCGTGCCGCTCCGGGGTGAAACCTCGACATCGCTTCGATGATTTCCGCCTCGCGCCTCTCGAAGGACTCCTTCTCGCTCGACTCGGGCAGCAGGGAATGGACCAAAGCGCTCCCGCCCAGGAACAGCGACGCCGCGGCAGCGACGAGGCCGATCCATTTGACCAGAAGGCGGGAGCGCTTCGGCTGACCGGGAGACAGGAGAGGGGTTGCGGAGGACTGGACTTCGGGGGGACGGAAACCGGATTCGAGGGCCATCGCCACCTCGTCCATCGTCTGAGGGCGATCCGTGCGATCCTTCCGGAGGCACTTCATGCACAGATCCTCAAGGAACGGAGGAATCCGAAGGAGCGCCTTCGTCGACGGATCCTTCGGGGCTTCCTCCTGGGAGGTGCGAAGCTTCTCGCTGGGCCGATCGGGGACGTCCACGATCGTCTTTCCAAGGACCTCGATCGTTCCCCCGACGAAGGGCGGACGGCCGGTCAGCAGTTCATAGAGGATCGCGCCGAAGGCGTACACGTCGGTGCGCCGGTCGATCTTGTCCGACTCCCCGGAAGCCTGTTCCGGAGCCATGTACGAAGGAGTGCCGCTGATTTCCCCGCGCTCCGGCTTGTCGAGCTCCAGGTTTCGGGCCAGGCCGAAATCCAATACGTGGGCGTGTTTTTCTCGATCAATCAGGATGTTCGCGGGCTTGAGGTCACAATGAACGATCGGGGAGGGCCGGCTATGGGCGTAGTGAACCGCCCGAGCGATTTCAGCCAGCTGGCTCAGGGTCTCCCGGGGATTCTCGTAGTACGGCGAGGGGGCCCCTCGTTGACGCGCCGCGAGGATGCCGTCGGCCAGCGTCTCCCCTTCCAGGTACTCCATCGCCACGTAGTACTCACGTCCGATTCGGCCGACATCAAAGACGGAGACGACGCCGGGGTGTCGGAGACGGATCGAGTTGCGCGCTTCCTTGAGGAGGCTCTGGACGTGCTCATTGGGAGTGTCCTGGGGACTCAAGGGCCTGGCGGTGCGCAGACGCTTGAGGGCGACGTACTGGCTGATATACGTGTCCCACGCCAGGTAGACAATCCCGATCCCGCCCTGTCCGATCTGCTTCAAGAGGACGTACTTCCCGAAGCGGGCAGCTGGATTCCGAAGTGCGCTGTCGACGTCCGCAGGAACAGGATCGCGGCTGACGAGGATGAAGTCCTCATCGACCGCATGCAGCTCTGCGACGGCCGCTGGGGCCGCAAGCGGACCCTGGCAGCGGCCGCATCGGTAGAGCTCGGCGTCTCCGCGGATGGGGACGTTGATCTGGATTCCGCAATGGGGGCAGGACCGGATTTCCTTCCGCTGTGCCGCGAGCGCCT
>DATGFI010000475.1:0-3130 GCA_035309205.1 Planctomycetota bacterium
TGAGGGTGAAGCCTCCCCGCACGCCGCGGTGAGCTTCGAGTAGCCCGTGACGGGCCAGGAGCTTCAGGATCTTGCTCACCGTGGGGAGGGGCAGTTTCGCCTCCCCCGAGAGGTCCCGCGCGCTCTTCATCGGATGTTTCTCGTCCCGAGCGAAGAGCGTGAGCAGCATGATCCCGTAGTCGGTCAGCCGCGTCATCCGGATCATCCGTCGTTCCTGTAAAGAGGACCAACTTGGTCCGATTTCAGGATACCAAAAGCCCCGGCCGGCGGTCAAGAGGACAGATTCTGGATTCGCTCGGCTCCGCGGGGTATGATGGATGGATGGACAGCGTGCTGTCGGAAGCGCAGGTGGCGAAGATCTATCACCTGACCGATTCGCTGCTCCTGAACCGCGACTGGATCGTGGTTCCCCTCGTGGGCTCGGCCGAGGGGATGGAACTGCTGATGCCCGACGGCAAGGTTCTGATCCGTCCCGCCGGGGGACTGAAGTTCGACGCCTGGTTCTCGGGCCTGAAGAACCGGCTGGAGTCGCTCGACCTGAGCCGCGCCCTCCGGGCCAGCCAGCTGGAGCGCCATTACGTGCGCACTCCCGCGACGGCCGCGCCGGGATCCGGGGCTCGCAGATATACAAAGTAGTCGCCTCATCAGCCTCCGGAATAGAGCAGGCAAAGAACTTCGAAAAACAGCGCGATCAGGCTTCCCGCCATTCCGATCACCACGCCCAGCCAAAGCTTCCACGAGAAAGGGATCCGAATCACCAGGAAGCACAGACCGCTGAGCGCTACCCAGATGGCGATTTCCAGGTTGAGGGCCAGGATGGCGATGGGGATGGGGAAGTCGCCCCCTTGGCGGATGTTGAGAGTGAAGAACGATGCGATCTCGAACAAAATGAGCCCCAGGAAGGTTGCGCGACCGGTCCTGGGGATCGGCAGCCCCGGATTGCGGAGCAGGTTTGCAGTCGACCGCCGTTGAGGCAGCAGCGCCCCCAGCCAGCAGGCCACCATCAATCCCCAGGCCCCCCATAGGAAGGGCGCTTCACGTCCCGATCGATCATTCAGCCAGACGGCGACAAATGCCAGGCGGTCCCGATCAGGGCGTGCAGAATGGCAAGCCCGCGCCGGGTCATCCACGGGACAAATGCGGGATCCCTGAATGCCTGAGCCATCCCGGCTCCCGCGCAGTCCGTGAGTTCACTGAGAACCCCTGTGCTCGCTTCAGCTCCACGGTCCCTCCATTCGCCATCAGGGAAGCTGGAGCAAAAGTCGGGCCTATGACAGGCACTCAAGGAGAAGGGATCCTATGGCCAGCACCAGGAGGATCAGCAGAATCCACGCGCCCCAGGATCGGGGGGCGCTCCTGCACTCTTCCGCGATCCACTCCCGTTCGATGTCCGGAACCATGAAAAAAGCCCCGAGGTTGAAGAACCCCGGGGCTTCCGGTTCTCATGATTCACGCTAAATCACGCTCGAACCTCCCCCGGGAAGATCATGGGCAATCGCCGAGCCCGAGTCGACTCGCGTCGCGCACCCAAGACGGCGGAGGGTGAAATTGGCCATATGGTTCTTAAACAGGCATGCCGCCCGGAGGTTCAGTGGTATGGTCGCGAATCTCTGAATATCCCGTTGGCGACTCCGGGATCCGGCGGCTGACGGAGGTACGGGGGGCTTCCTCGGAACCCGGCAAGCCCGCTAAAGGATGATCTTGCTTTGCCAAGGCAGCGCGCGGACTCGGGCGGCCTTGCCCGCGACCGTCAGCTCCGAGCCCGGCGACTTGTATTCCTTCCGGACCAGGGCGAGCGCGAGCGACGAGGTGGCGCTGGTGACCACGCCGATCTCTTCGGAGCCGCTCGTGATCCGGTTGCCGGGGGCGGCCTCCGCGACCTCGAGCTGGACGAGCATGCGGGGTGGCTCACTGTACGTCTTCACCCGCTGGATCACTTCCTGACCGATATAGCAGCCTTTCGAATAGCTGACGGCCAGCGCCTCGAGGCCCGCCTCCATCGGAAGGAGCGTCGCGTCCATGTCCGCCCCCCAGCGCGGGAAGCCGTTCTCGATCCGCACGGTCTCCTCTGCCTCGAAGCCCGCGGGGAGGACACCGTGACCCAGGATTCGATCGGCCTCGTCGGCCTTCGTCGCAGGGACGAGCAGGTGGTAGCCTTCGACGCCGATCGTCCGGTTTCGCACGAGGGCGAAGCCCTCGCGCATCACGAAGTGGAAGTCCGGCAGATCCTTGACCGACAGGAGGGTCTGGGCCCGGGGGCCCCAGATCCCCAGGATCGCCGCCTCCGACACCCGCAGGGTGACGTCGTCGGCGACCAGGAACCTGCTCAGGTGCTCGACGGTCGCGACGAGATTCGATCGGTCCATCTCGAGGAAAATCGCGTTCTCGGCCGCGTGGGCGATCATCTCGGCGACCATCTTCCCCTGTCGATTAACGACGGCCGCCATGCAGCCCTGGCCGGGCTGGAGCTTCTTGATGTCGTTCGTGCACATTCCGTGGAGGAAGCGAGCCCGGTCGCGGCCGCTCACCTCGAGCACCCCCCGCCAGGCAAGGTCGACCAGTCCCGCGGCGGAACGGAGCGCGCCGGCCTCCCGGGCGGGCTCCCCATAGTGGAGCGCGACGCTTACGTCGCCGATGGCTCCCAGCACGGCGCCTCGGCGGAGCAGGGCGGGCTCGAACGGGCTCTTATAGGGCACGGCGGAGGAGGGCAGGCAGGGACGCTGAGAATTGCCCCTTCGTTAGGACCTCTCCGCACCCGGCGGCGAGGGCCTGTTCACGCAGTTGGAATTCCTCGTGCGCGAGGTAGCCGACGACCGGAATTCCTTCCAGGGCGATCATGGTGTCCAAGGGTTGTAACGCTTTGGCCTGGAGATCCATCAAAATCAGGCGCGGTTTCTCGGCGCGAATCTGCTGGAGTAGTTCGTCCGCATCGCGGGCGATGCCCAAAGTGACGGACACGTGCTTGGCCGTCTCGAGCACCTTCGCCCGGAAAAAGAGGTCGGGAATCGCCGCGATCACCTGGGCCATGCCGCTTACTTTAGCATGAAGCCCCACAATATGGACGGCCCATTTTGGATCCGTAGATCGGGGGAATAGCCGGGGTTAAATTGACGTTGAGGTAACACCATGG
>DATGFI010000476.1:0-4777 GCA_035309205.1 Planctomycetota bacterium
GTCGCCCTTGGCTGGGCTGCCACACCGATCCTGCCGGAGGCGGCCGTCGATGACGACCCTGGAGCCCTCCTTGAGATGGGAGAGGCAAGCCGCGGCGGACTTGCCGTAGGCCACGACGGAGACGAAGTCCCGGCGCGTGGCCCCCCCCCGCTCGATCGGTGCCGAAGGGCGCGAGGAAGGACAGGCTGAAGGTCGCGACCTCGGCCGACCTCCCGGCCGCCGCGGGGTCCGAGGTTAGGTTCCCGCTCAGGATGACGGTGTTCAGGTTCATCGCGGTCTCCCTCACATGGCCAGGGGGATGGGATCAGGACCGGATTCAGTCAGCTCGGATTCGGGGAACCCTGCTCGCCCTAGCAGCTCATGCGCCTTCTTGATGCTCTTCGGACCAGCCGACAGCAGCGGCTCGAGAACCGCCAGGTACCTCCCGTAGATCCGCGCCATCCGACGCCTGCGGAGTTCGTGCGGGCGGATCGCCTTGCGGGCCGAGGCAGGAATGAAAAGGCGGCGCATGAGCCAGTCGGGCAGACTGGCCTCGTCGACCCGACCGGGATGCTTCCCCTTGGCGAGCCGGCGGGCGATCACGGACAGCCGGTCGCCGTTGTGCGTCCAGATGAAGCGGCCTAACGGATGTTCGCTGTCCTCCCGGAAGGCCAGCCTCAGCTCCTTGTAAGGGGGATCCGCATTGTAACGCTCTGCGAGCGCGAAGAGCTCGTATTGGACCGCCGCGATCCGAAGCGCGATGCGCCAGGCGGCTCCAAGGGCGCGTAGGCCGGTGGACGGCAGGTCGCCACTCTCAAGGAGAGGCGTCGGAATGGACAGGTCTCCTGCCTCCCAGGCGCGTGGGTCGGCCCGGGCTTTCAATCGCTTCTCGATCGAGGACCGGCAGCGTACGAGGGCCTCCCGGGCGTTGTTCAGGCTGTCCGCGCGGTCTCGAAAGCGGTTGTAGAGACCCAAGAGGCTCACATCCCCGACGTACAAGTACAACTCCTTGCGGGACGGCCGCCCCTTCAGATACTGGTACCAGCACTTGATGGGTTTCTCCAGCACCGGCGCGCGCCCTTCCACGGTCGGAGCAACCCGGCAGAGCCTGACGCGGTGGATCGAGTCCGGCAGCAGCTGGCCCGGACGAATCCTCGCGTGAAAGGTCACGGCTGCTCGTGGAAAGGCGACCTTGGCCTCGTCTTCGAGCGCGAGCATCGCGAGACGGGTGTGGGTGTCGAGCCGAAGGATCTCTCCCAGGCGGCGCTCGAGAGTCTGGAACCATTCGGTCGCCCGGGTCCCGGATCGAGCAGGAGCGGAAGCGGTTTAGACCTCTCCCCGTCACTCCCGAGGACTATGCCCTCCGGATCCCCGTCCAGGTCACCCCGACGGGGCATGTGGACTACGAAGGGGTGCGTTACTCCATGCCTGCCCGAGCCTTGGGGATTCCCGGCACTCTCTTCCTCTATAAGAACCGTGTCCGGGTGATTGCTGGCCGCTTCTCGGCGGAACATCCCCGACGGCCGGAGACGCCGGGAATCTCCTGGAAACCCGAGCACCGCGCCGACATGCTTGCCTTCGTGTCTGGAGAGCGTGACAAGCTCTACCTCAGGCGCCAGCAGATCTTCGAACTCGGAAGCGATGCCGTGGACTTTCTCACCGAGATCGTCCACGCCCGGCCTCGAGTGTGGAAGCCGGATGTGGAGAAGCTCTACGAACTCCTCGTCGAGCACGGCGGGCAGCGTCTTTTGGAGGCGATGCGCGAGGCCGCCGGTCGAAGGCTCTTCGGTGCGGAGTACGTCGCCCAGCTTCTCCGAAAGGAGCCCGCATGACGACGCCGACACTTGATCTGGACCGGATGCTCCGGCGACTCCATCTGCCGACGGTGCGCCGCCTCTACGCGGAGCTCGAAATCCGGGCGGAAGGTGAGAACCTCAGTTACCGCGATTACCTGGCGCTCCTGGTGGCCGAGGAGATCGCCCATCGCTCCCAGACCCGTATCCAGCGTGCCGTCCGGCGAGCCCGATTTCCTTTCCTCAAGACGATCGACGAGTTCGACTTTACCTACCAGGTTTCCATCGAGCAGAAGCTTCTGGGGAGCTTCCTGGGACCCGAACTCGTGAGTGAAGGCCGCGGACTCATCTTCTCGGGTCCAACCGGGACCGGGAAGACGTCGCTCTCCATCGCGATCGCCTACAAGGCAATTCAGAACGGCTTCGAGGCCCTCTTCACGACGGCCAACGAACTCATTCAGGAGCTCTCCGTGGCAGGCCGCGAAGGCCGCCTATCGGAAGCACTCCATCCGTACACTCATGTGCCGGTCCTGGTGATCGATGAAGTCGGGTATCTCGTCCATCCGCCAGACGCTGCGAACGTTCTCTTCCAGGTCGTGAATGAGCGCTACCTCCGACGCCGACCGATGCTCTTAACGACCAACAAACCCATCGAGGCGTGGGGACAGGTGCTTCATGATCCG
Organism: Planctomycetota bacterium; assembly: GCA_035309205.1. Classification (GTDB taxonomy): domain Bacteria; phylum Planctomycetota; class MHYJ01; order MHYJ01; family JACPRB01; genus JACQFK01. The sequence goes on from DATGFI010000476.1 coordinate 2,456, forward strand.
GATCTTGCCGAGGCGATTCTGGATCGCGTCCTTGAACGGGGCCGACTCATTCACCTTCGCGGTCCCTCGTACCGCACGCGCCATCTCAACCAGCCGTCGGCCTCTTCACCTTCCAAAGCCATTCTGAAGCGTCAGTCAGGCAAATTGGAATCTGCCATAATTTCCGGAAAAGGTCTGCCAGAATTTCCGGAACTTCCATACCCCGGGGTCCTTGGGGGTCAGCACTTTACAAAGCCTGCCTTTCGACGTCAACTTTCGGCACTGAAATCGTGCCAATCCCGGGACCAGTACCTCAAGAGCATTGCGCTAACGGGTCGCTGGCCTGGAGAGTGAATATCGACGGTCATGGTGTCGGAGGAATAGCCCACGGGACTGCTGAATCTTTGAGACAGGGACCCCGGCCGGAATCAGCCAGCACATCCAGCGTGATCAGCCTTCCGGAAGGTGTAGCGTCCATCGTGCGCGAGGTTCTACATGGAGAACTCCGCCGTAGCAGCGGAATTTTGCTGTACACATGATTTCATGGCACAGCTGGAATATCCAACGGTAACAAACTCCAGCGGGATTACTCAAGAACGAAGAGGGGTGTGGCGGCATGGCTCTTGCTCTTTATGAAGCGGATACGGCAGGACTTGAAAGGCCCGGGCTAACGCGCGAAGGAGGCGGGCTCTCCAGGGCTTCCTGCCAACCATTTGTTGCGAGGGTCTTCCTGGACGCTCTGAAGGAGGTGTGTCATGACCGCCCTGAAGATGATGCTGATCCCAATGTTGCTAGGCTTGATGGCCTGGGGATGCGCAGCAACCCCCGCCCCGGAAGGATATGACTATGCCTATGTGCCCCAGGGGAAGACGACCCAACGGGAGTTGCTCTGGCGCGGCAGTTCGACACCGGCTCCGGAAACAGGGGCAAAGACGGAAGCCGAGACTCCTGCCCTGAGAGGCGACACCTTCGAGTATGTCACCGAGGGAAAGGCGGTCCGGCGCGTGGAGCACCACAATGCGCTGCTCGCGCCCCCGGAGGTCGCAAAGATGACGGTGCTGAGCGATCGTGAGCATCCCGAGCCTGGATCGTACTACACGATCATCATTCGCGGTAAGCAGCCTTATCGGGTGCTCGTCCACGATGTCAAGGAGTAGGAGGCTAACGATTTGACTCCCTAAGCCGGTCGGAAGTTACCGGCACCGAAATCGGGACCGCGCTCCGAGCGAGAATTCAGGGCGCGGTCCTTTTTGGGGAGCGTCATGAAGTCCTCCCCCCCCAGAAGCGATTTAGATGGTCCCGTCGTCGGTTTCCGGAGCCTGGGCATCGAAAAGGACGTTCTGGCTTGGCCAGGTGGTCCAGATCTGACTCTGAAGATCCATCGGATACGCATCGCGCTTCCACGACATTGCTCTTCCCACTTTCTCACGGCGAATGCTCCAGCCGCCCATTGCCTTGCTTGGAATGACGGAGAGAAGCAGTTCAGGATTGGCTTCAGCTCCCGCGCCTGCCCTATGGGGCCAGGAAGTCCTTATCTAGCGATGAATACCACCCTGCCCTTCAAGCGCGTACCTCCGGGTCGCTTGTTCGAATGAATCGTACTTCGCGGTAGGTTTCTTTCAGAGTCACTGGAATCAGGAATCGACCTGCTCTTTGTCCAATCTTTAAAATGCCGGAGTGAGCAGGCCTCCCCCTTGGAGAGGAATATCCCTGGGACTCCCAGGGAACTGGCCAACCGCTTCGTCCCTAAGCAGAGTTTCCAGCGATTCAGGGCCGAGCGGATTCGCCGATCATAGATCACCTTTAGGATCATCTTCTTCTCTGGCATGAGCCTTGCTTGCCAAGCTGCCCAGAGCAAGGAGGAGTGGGTCGCCGTCCAGGGACGCCATCGCCTCCACGGGCGAGGGGGGACCCCGTCGAGTCCACCCAGTTCCAAAACGGATCTCATGGGGAGGACGAGGGATGAATCGATTGCTTTTCGTTGCAGTCGCCTTGTTGCTGAGCGTCTCCTGTCAGGGTCAGGCCGGATCTTCCAAGGTTGTGGCCGCCCCGCCCAAGACCACCATTTCCAGCACGCGGATCCAGGGACAATCGCTCGTCATTTCGGGAACCTATTTCGCTCCCGCGACAGTCGTCACGTTGGGCGGGACAACGCTCAAGCTGGGCCCGACCAAACCTCAGGAACTCACCGCGACACTTCCCGATGGCCAGGCGCCCGGGAATTACCTGCTCAACGTCAGCGCGGGAACTCCCGCCACGACAGATAGCTTCACCGTCACGATCGGTGCGGCGGGTCCCCCTGGACCCTCGGGCCCCCCTGGATCCTCCGCGAGCTTCCCCTCG
>DATGFI010000477.1:0-4398 GCA_035309205.1 Planctomycetota bacterium
CGGACCGTGGTCATCAACGTCTACGAACCCGAGCCCGTGACGGTCCAGATCGTGCAGCAGGACGGCTTCCTCGAACGCACAACCGAGATCCTGGGCGCCGGCTTCGGTCTGAGCGTGCTGCGCGAGGTCCGGCTCACCGCAAAGATCCTGGATCTCGCCCTCACTCCGCTAACGGACCACTTCTGCAAGCGGGTGATGAACGAGAAGACGACCTATGTGCAGACGTACTCGCTGTTTCGCGGCGACGCATCCGAAAAAAAAGCCCGCTTCGCACAGGTCCTCCGCGGCCTGCAAGACAAATACCGCCGCGAGGATACCTTGCTACGGGATCTGTTGTAAACGCGACCTTCTTTTCATGCAAAGGCGCGCAACCTGATGGCAATGTGATGGCCGACAGAATCAAGAACGAACCGAGGCTGTTCCCGCAACCGTAGCCTCCGGCCTCGTGTAAGAAGGGACATGACTGGCCCGGCCGCTACGGTCCTTGCGGACCCCGCCCCGCATCTCGAGCGCCGTCTCGGCTTTCTCCAGGCCACGGCCCTCAACATGATCAACATGATCGGGATCGGACCGTTCATCACGATCCCGATCCTGATGGAGAAGCTGAACGGCGGCGGTCCTCAGGCGATGTTGGGCTGGCTGGTGGCCATGCTCGTCGCGATCCCGGACGGCATGATCTGGAGCGAACTGGGAGCCGCGTATCCCGGGACTGGTGGGAGCTACGTTTATCTCCGGGAGGGATTCGGCCGCGAAACCTGGGGCCGGCTCATGGCGTTTCTATTCATCTGGCAGTTCATCCTGAGCGGTCCTCTCGAGGTCGCCTCCGGATACATCGGATTCAGCCAATACCTCGCCTTCCTTTGGCCCGGGATGACGCCCATCCAGGGCAAACTCGTAATGGCGGCCCTGGGCGTGCTCACGATCGCCTTGCTCTATCGGAGGATCTCGTCCATCGGGATCCTCTCGGTGGCGCTGTGGATCGTGACGCTCGTGACCGTGGCGGCGGTGATCGTCACCGGGGCGTTCAAGTTCAACCCGAAAGTCGCCTTCGATTTCCCAACCGGGGCCTTCGGATTCTCGTGGGGCGCCCTCATGGGTCTCGGCGCCGCCTCCCGCGTTGGAATCTACGACTATCTCGGCTATTACAACGTCTGCTATATCGGCGAGGAGGTGAAGGACCCCGGGCGCGTCATTCCGAGGTCCATCCTCGTGAGCCTTCTCGGCGTGGCCCTCATCTACCTCGCGATCAACTTCTCGATCATCGGAATCGTCCCGTGGAAAGAGTTCGTTCCGGCGACCGACCCTCCTGCGCCGGTCGCCTCGTCGCTGATGGCGAAGGTCTACGGCCATCGCGTGGCGTCGATCTTCACGGGGCTCGTTCTGGCGACCGCCTTTGGATCGGTCTTCGCGCTCCTCCTGGGGTATTCGCGGATTCCGTACGCGGCGGCTCGCGAGGGATATTTCTTCAAGGTGTTCGAGCGGCTTCATCCGACGAAGAAATTCCCACACTTCTCTTTGCTTTTGTTGGGGGTCATCTCGATCGGCTGTACGTTCATCCCGCTGGGAGACGTGATCGACGCGCTCCTGACGACCCGGATCCTCGTGCAGTTCATCGGACAGATCGGCGCGGTGATGCTCCTCCGTCGCCGTGTTCCCGATCTGGAGCGGCCGTATCGGATCTGGCTATACCCCGTGCCGGCATTCCTGGCGCTGGTCGGCTGGCTCTTCGTCTTTGTAACGAACGAAAAAAAGCCGCTCCTCGTGGGAGGAGGGACGCTGGCCCTCGGCCTCGTCTTCTTCCTCATCTGGTCCCGTTGGACGCATCGCTGGCCATTCGCGGCGAGAGTAGCGTAACGGGCGCGCCTCCCTGGCCATCCTCCCGCTGCCTCGCCCGCGCGACAGCGAGGGCCGTCAGGGCGGGGGCATCTCACCCTGCTTCATTCGACATGGTTCTTTGCGAGCTAGGGCCGGCAGGCCCCGATCCGGGGGTGCGGCGTGGGGGCGATCCGCAGTTCGCTCCGTGTCAATAACGTCGTCGGGCTCTGCAGAGCGCGAGTCTCGCGACGAATGCGAGGTGGGGGAACATGCATGGAAAAGATTTCCATATTCCCAGGTACGGTTTGCTTTCGAGTCTATTTTGCATTTCGTCGGGAGTCTTTGTATGATCGACGGCCCTGCCGGGGTGGCAGGCTGGATGGCCGGGGTTGCCAGCTTCGGAGGAAATGACGATGGTGACCCAACTCCAAATCGCCCGACAGCTCGGGCTCGACGTCTCGACCGTGAACAAGATCCTCAACAAGCGGGAGGGTCCTCGTTTCCGCAAGGAGACGATTCGCAAGGTCTTCAAGGTCGCCCGACAGCTGGGCTTCGATTTCGGACGCCTCAAGTACACGCATCACCGCCATCACGCGCGAACGACGCTTTCGGTCCCTCTTGAGCTCAGCATCTACTCCCCCGACGGCCAACTCCTGGATCGCGGCACCGCGACGATGAGCGAGATTTCGCTTTCGGGGGCGCTCCTGAGCGGCATCGTTCTTCTCAATCGGGCGATTCCTCTCCAGCCGCACACCATCGGAATCCGCATCCTCGACGGAACACTCAAGGATCTCGAGATCAAGGGAACTCCGGTACGCTTCAGGCACGTGGGCGGGGCGATCAGCGTTGCGATCGAGTTCCTTAAAACCGAAGACGCCCCCATCGAGCGGCTTCGCAAGATCGTCTAGCTGCGCCGGGAGATCGGCAATCGATCATGGGGGCCGGTGCCGGGGGCCCGGGACCTTTCGGGCGAATTTCGAAGACCGGACCGGATCGACGTCTTCACCCGCCCTGATCGCTCGGCGGCCCCTCGGCGGCCTTTCGCGGCATCCTGGGTGACCCGATCAAGAAAGTCTTGAAGACCCCCCTCCCATGCCCGTGAACCTTCGCCCGATCCCGAGGACAACGATGCTCCGGAGCCCGAAGAGGTCGACGCGAAGGCCCCAGGAGCGGAGAATCAGCAGGAATGCGGCCCCCCGGCCGCACGTTCGAAGTATCATCAGCCAATGACCGAGGCCAAAGAGGACGGCAAGGAGAAGGCGGCCAAGAGCCCCCTGAGGCAGCTCAAGTCCGCCTGGCCGGAGATCTGGTCCCTGATCAAGCCCCGGCGCGGCCTGCTCTCCGTGGGCCTCGTTCTCATGCTCATCAACCGCGTCTCCGGGCTGAGCCTGCCCGCCGCGGCCAAGGTGCTGGTCGACGAGATCCTCGGAAAGCACCGCACCGAACTTCTTCTGCCCCTGGTCATCGCCCTGATCGCCGCCACCCTGATTCAGGGGGCGTCCTCCTTCGCACTGACCCAGTTGCTGTCCAAGGCGGCCCAGCGCCTGATTGCCGAGCTCCGGCAGAAAATCCAGGGCCACGTCGCCCGGCTGCCGGTGGCCTACTACGATTCCAACAAGACCGGGCAGCTGGTCTCGCGGATCATGACCGACGTCGAGGGCGTCCGCAACCTGATCGGGACTGGCCTGGTGGAATTCGTCGGGGGGCTGATCACGGCGACGATCGCGCTTGCCCTCCTGATCTTCATCAGCCCGGTCATGACCCTGGTCGCCTGCGTCTGCCTGGCCGCCTTCACGCTGCTTCTCAAGCGGGCTTTCGTGACCCTGCGCCCGATCTACCGCGATCGCGGCAAGATCAATGCCGAGGTGACCGGGCGCCTGACGGAGTCCCTGGGCGGCGTCCGCGTCATCAAGGGCTACCGCGCGGAAGAGCGGGAGAAGGAAGTCTTCGCCGGAGGGGTTCGGCGTCTGCTGGAGAACGTCCTGCGCACGCTGACGGGAACGTCGCTCCTGACCTTCTGGTCCATCTTGCTGGTCGGCATCGTGGGCGCGATCGTCGTCTACATGGGAGCGCGGCAGATCCTGGCGGGCCACCTGACGCTCGGGGCCTTCTTCACCTACAACATCCTCCTGGGCTATGTCGCCGCTCCGGTCTTCGGTATCGTCAGCATCGGCACTCAGATCACCGAGGCGATCGCGGGTCTGGACCGCATGCGGGAAGTCCTGTCGGAGCGCCCGGAGGACCAGGACCCCGAGCGGACGGGGATTCTCGAGAACCCGAAGGGCGCCATCCGCTTCGAGAACGTCGGATTCGCGTACGAGCCCGGCAAACCCGTGCTGAAGAGCCTCGCGTTCGAGGCGGCGCCCGGAACGGTCACCGCCCTGGTCGGCTCGTCGGGGTCGGGGAAGTCGACGATCATCAGCTTGATTGCGGCCTTCTACAAGCCCGGGTCCGGCCGCATCCTCGTGGATGGCCTGGACCTCAGTCGACTTCGCCTGGATTCCTATCGAAGGCTCCTCGGCGTGGTGTTGCAGGAATCCTTCTTATTTGACGGCACGATCCGCGAAAACGTCCTCTTCTCGA
>DATGFI010000478.1:0-2409 GCA_035309205.1 Planctomycetota bacterium
GGAAAAAGTACGGCGAACGGAACGACGAGGGCGACGGCCAGGGCAACCGTGTTCATGCGCGCACCCGCGGAGTCACTGTTCTTCCGGACTCCCCCTCCCGTACCTATAATATACGACGCCTGCCTGTTCCGTGGGACTTCAAATTTCGGGGGCTTCATGAACCTCATCGCGTGGATACTCTGCACCGCTGCCCTGGCCGGCGGCGACGAAAAGGAGACTCCCGTCCGCCGGCGCCTGCTCCCCCTCTCGGCGCGGGAGGCGGTGGCCCTTTCCCTCAATCATAATCTGGATATCGAGGTGGCCCGGTACCAGCCCTGGATCGAGGACCAGAACATCTTCGCCGTCATGGGCGCCTGGGACCACACTGCCTACGCAACGGTGTCCGAAGCCCGGTCCGTCGTTGCAGGTACCACCATTTTCAACGGCGTGCCCCGGGTCCGCAGCGACGCGGCGGCCGTCACGGTGGGGGTCCGCAAGGCGACCCCCTTCGGACTCAGCTACGATTTCAACTTCAGCAACGACCGCAGCGACACGAACGATCTGACGTACATCCTCAACCCCATCTGGTCCCAGACGCTGGCTGGCACCGTGACGATGCCGCTCCTCCGCGGGAGAGGGACCGAGGCGAACACGGCGACGCTGGTGATCGCCCGCCACACGCGGGACCAGTCGGTGGACGGATTCGAGAAATCGCTGAGCGACTCCGTCCTGCAGGTGACGCTGGCTTATTGGGACCTGGTCTTCGCGATCGAGAACAAGAAGGTCAAGGAGCAGTCGCTCGCCGTCGCGATCCGGCTGCTCGAGGACACCCGACGGAAGCTCGACCGGGGCCTGGCGGCCCGGATCGACGTGACCCAGGCCGAGGCCGGTGTCGCCTCGCAGCAGGAGGGGATCTTGACCGCGGAGGCGGCGGTGCTCAGCGCCGCGGACCGGCTCAAGCGGCTGGTGGATCCCTCGCTCTTGCGCGAAGAGGTGCTGCTGGTGCCGGTGGACGCCCCGCGGGTCCAGGGCGTGGATCTGGACGAGAAGATCGCGGTGGATCAGGGTCTGGAGGAGGCGCTGTCCCGCCGACCGGAAATCCGCCAGCTGCGGAGCCAGCTCCGGAGTCAGGAGACCACCATCGTGCAGGCGCAGAACAACCTCCTGCCCAAGCTGGACGTGGTGGGCGGAGGCGGGCTCAACGGGACGGAAGGCAGCTTCAGCGCGTCCAACCGCGACCTCCGCGGCGGAGACTTCTACAACTGGTCCGTGCTCCTGTCCTTCGAATATGCGCTGGAGCGGTCGACCGCGCTGGGCAACCTCAACCGGGCCGAGCTGGAGAAGCGCCGTTTCCTCCTGCAGGCCCGCAACCTGGAAAACCAGATCCTGGTCGAGATCCGGGATGCGGTCCGTTCGATCAAGACGGACGAGAAGCGGATCGAAGCGACGCGCCGGGCGCGCATCCTTTCGCAGGAGCAGGTCGACGGGGAGATCAGCCGCAACGAGCACGGCCTGTCGACGACCTTCCGGGTGCTGGATGTGCAGAAGGATCTCGTGCAGGCGCGGACCAACGAACTAAAGGCGCTGATCGACCATCATCTGGACGAGTCTCGGCTGTACCAGGTGACGGGAGTGCTCCTGGAGAAGAACGGGATCGTGCTGAAGGAGAACCTCCAGCCCCGAGTGACCTCGATGTCGCGGTGAGACGCTACTTCTTGGTGCCGCGGATATCGGCTTCCAGCCCATCCAGGTCGGAAATCGTGGCCTTGTCCAGGCGGTCGGCGTAGACGTCCACCCCGGGGGCGGATTTCTGGGACTTGACCGCCTGCTGGATCTCGGGACGCATCTGTCCGGCGGTGCGCCGAAGGTCCTTCACGATCCACAGCGAGAATTCGCGTCCGGCGCAGGGCATCGTCTCCTCGACGTAGCGCTTGAGGTTCTCCCAGGTGAACTCCTCGTTGCGAAAGGTCGAGACTTTCTTGTCGGCCGCGTGATAGTCCTTGGCTCCGGCGAACTTCCCGTCCTTGAACGTGTAGTAGGGAGCGTTGCCCACCACGCTCCGGATCGTGTAGTACAGATTGTTCATGGCTGCCGGATAATACGCCTTGAGTTCGCTGTTGGAGACCTTGTTGCTCAGCTTGTTTCCCTCGGGCGTCAGGATCTTTGCCTGCGCTTGCCAGGACTGCTCGGATTGGCACGCCGCCTCCAGACGCTTCAGGAGGTCCCGGACTTCGGCGACCAGGGCATTCACCTCCATCAGCTTGCCGGGAAGCAGAGGGACCAGGTCATCGCCCCAGACCAGAAGTTCAAACTGCCACGACTGCTTGCCCTGGGTCCGTTTCTTGACTTCCGCCACATGATCGAGCTCCTGGAGTTCGGTGGGGAAGCTGAGCTGCGGCAGGTACTTCCCGGGGCCGTCCAGCGTGCAGG
>DATGFI010000479.1:0-3220 GCA_035309205.1 Planctomycetota bacterium
AGGGCCGATCGGGGAGAGGGCTCTTCGGGTCCCCCAGTCTCGTCCTCTTCCTGCTCTTTACTGAGCCCTCGGATTTGAATATAATGCTGGCGTTCAAACACCTTCCAGGGTGCTCCTTCCGGGACAGCAGCGTGTGGGGGATCGGCGATGAAGGTCAAGTGTTCGCGGGGACAGCTGCACGAGGCGTTCTCCATCGCCTCCATGGTCGTCCCCCAGCGGACCACCATTCCGGCCATCACCAGTGTCAAATTGACCGCGCACAAGGAGAAGGGCGGGGGCACCCTCGAGATCGCTTGCACCGACCTGGAGTTCGGGCTCAAGCTGACCGTCCCCGCGACCGAGGTGAAGGAGGAGGGCACGCTCGTCCTCCCGGCGGCGCGCGTGGCGGGCATCCTCCGCGAGGCGGGCGACCAGGACGTCGTGATCGACTCCGACGGCAACCTTGCCCACATCAAGCTGCCTGACGCGAGCTTCAAGGTCGTCGGCATCGACCCCTCCGATTTTCCGACCGTGCCCACGTTCGAGGAGAAATCGTCGGTCAAGATCGCCACCGACGACCTGGGCATGATGATCCGCAAGACGCAGTTCGCGGTCTCGACCGAGGTCGTCCGCTACGCGCTGACCGGGCAGCTCTTCGAGATCAAGGGCAAGGAAGTCCGCATGGTGGCCAGCGACGGGAAGCGCCTCGCGTACATCAAGAGCAAGGCGTCGGGCAAGGTCGAGGGCCAGAAGGACGTCCGGGTGATCGTCCCGACGAAGACGATGAACCTGCTCGACAAGGTCCTCGGAGAGGAAGACGACGTGGTTTCTCTCTCGGTCGAGGAGACCCAGATCAAGCTCAAGACGAAGCGGGCGTTGATCTTCTCGCGCCTGATCGAGGGCCACTTCCCGGACTACGAGGCGGTGGTGCCGTCCAATCTGGACAAGAAGATCCAGTTCAATCGCGAATCGCTCCTGGGAGCCGTCCGGAAGAGCGCGCTCATGACGACCGACAAGACGCGGGCGGTGAAGTTCAGCCTGGGGAAAGGGAAGCTGGTACTCTTCACGCGGACGCAGGACGTCGGCGAGGCGAAGGTCGAGATTCCGGTGGATTACAAGGGGGACGAGCTGGACATCGTCTTCAACCCGGACTACATCGCGGACTATCTCAAGGTGCTGGTGGACGAGACCGTGGAGCTGCACCTCAAGGACCGAAACGCGGCGGGAGTCTTCAAGGCTGGCAAAGATTACGTCTATGTCCTGATGCCGTTGACGATCAATATTTAACCGGACCTGCGGGCACCGGGCAGCAGACGGCACGCGGAGAGTCTGAGGGAAACGAAGGTGAGAGAGGAACGTCGGAACAGCGGCGGCATACGTCCGTACGGGGCGTCGACACCGGCGAAGGTGCCAAGGACCATCGGGGGGCTGATGGCCGAGATCCTGAAGGCCTCTGCGGGGCCGAAGCGGCGGGAGCTTCTGGAGCTGTCCGAAGCCTGGGCTCGGGTCGTCGGGCCGGAATTGGCCCGGCGCTCGCGGCCGCTGGGCCTGGGCAAAGGCGGCCAGCTGACGGTGGGTTTCGAGTCGTCGGCCTTGCGGCAGGAAGTGCAGGCTTTCCGGAAGGAAGAGATCCTGGGGCGGCTCCAGGCGGAATATCGGGAGCGCCGGATTGCGACGCTGAAGTGCGTTCTGGAATTCTAGGCCGTTGGCGAAGGGGACGAGACCCGCGCCGGAGGCAGGTCGCCTCCGGCCTGTGCCTTTACTCCGCGGCCTCCAACGTGTGCGAACCGTCACGGCGACACCCGGCGCATGCGGCGAACGGAGACCGGGGATTGCCACCGTGCGTCGGGTGATGTCGTGACGGGATTCGACCTAACCTAGGGCGGACATGACCGAAATCGCGAAACCGGCCGGGCAGTATGGTGCGCAGGACATCAAGGTCCTCGAGGGCCTCGAGGCCGTCCGGCAGCGGCCCGGCATGTTCATCGGCGACACCGGTCCGCGCGGCCTTCACCATCTCGTCTACGAGGTCGTCGACAACTCGATCGACGAGGCGATGGCGGGCCATGCCAAGACGATCGGGGTTCGTATCCATCCCGACGGCTCGCTCTCGGTCACGGACGACGGCCGAGGCATCCCGGTCGACCTCCACAAGGAGGAAGGCAAATCGGCGCTGGAGGTGGTGCTCTGCACGCTCCATGCCGGGGGCAAGTTCGACAACAAGTCCTACAGCGTCTCGGCGGGTCTCCACGGCGTCGGCGTCTCGGCGGTGAACGCCGTCTCTGAATTTCTCGAAGCGACGGTGTGGCGCGACGGCGGCGAGTGGTTCTTCCGCTGCGAGCAAGGGATCCCGAAGGGCCCGGTGGCCCAAAAGGGCGCGTCGACGAAGCGCGGCACCCGCATCCACTTCAAGCCCGACCGGGCGATCTTCAAGGACGGGACGGACTTCGTCTTCGAAACGCTGGCCAAGCGCCTCCGGGAGCTCGCGTTTCTGAACCGCGGAGTCCACATCACGCTCGTCGACGAGCGCCCCAACGGAAAGACCGAGGAGTTCAAGTACGAGGGGGGCATCGCCGAGTTCGTGTCCTACCTCAACAAGGGCAAGGGCAGGCTCCACGAGCAGGTGATCTGGTTCGAGAAGAAGGTGAACAACGTCTACGTCGAGTGCGCCCTGCAGTGGAACGACCGGTACGATCCGACCGAGTTCTCCTTCGCCAATTCGATCAACACCCACGACGGCGGCACGCACCTGTCGGGCTTCCGCTCCGCGCTCACGCGAACCCTGAACGCGTTCGCGCGCGAAGCGCAGCTCCTCCGCGAGAAGGATTCGCCGCCGTCGGGCGACGACTACCGTGCCGGGCTCACGGTCGTGGTGAGCGTCCGCCTTCCGAATCCCCAGTTCGAGTCGCAAACGAAGGTCAAGCTGACGAATACGGATATCGAAGGCATCGTCACCCAGATCGTGAACGAGCAGCTGCACGACCACCTCGAGCGCCACCGCGACGTGGGGAAGGCGGTCTTCCTCAAGGCGATGTCGGAATCGCAGGCCCGCGAGGCGGCTCGGCGGGCCCGCGAAACGGTCCGCAAGGGGGCCCTCACCAGCGGCGACCTTCCGGGCAAGCTCGCGGACTGCACGTCGCGCGACCGTGAGAACACGGAGCTGTACATCGTCGAAGGTGATTCGGCCGGCGGCTCGGCCAAACAGGGCCGCGACCGGCGCTACCAGGCCATCCTGCCGCTG
>DATGFI010000480.1:0-6983 GCA_035309205.1 Planctomycetota bacterium
CCCGCCGCGAGTCCCCTCGGCGATTCCCCATCCGTCAGCTCCTCTTTTTCAACTTGCGGGACCCGATCGGGTCCCGTCTCTTCTCGCCGGAAGAGAGTGTGCAAGCCTCATGCCCGACGGATCTCCGGGGAGGAAGGCGTGAGAGGGCGTCACCTCGCATGGAATAGTTCGGGAATATGCGGGGATTACCTCGCCCGAGCGGGTCTCCGAGATCGAGCGGTCCTCCCCTTTGCCCACCAGGCGATGTCGTCCGTGCCGAAGGCTGAAGCGCTCTCCGGGGCGGCGAGCGCTCCCTGGGTCCAAGACGGCATCCCGAGCGAAAAGGCCGGATTCGATCTCGAGGCCGAGCGACGTGAACGAATCCGGAGACGTCGCTTCTCCGGACTACTTCTTTCCCCTGCTCTTCGGGGATCCCTTCACGGGAACCAGAAGGAGAGGGATCGCTCCGTGTCGGAGGACCTGTTCGGCGACGCTTCCCAGAACCCAACGGGACAGCCCCGAGCGTCCGTGGGTGGCCATCGCGATCAGGTCGATGCCCGCGGATTTGCTCTGGTCGAGGATGACGCTGGCCGCGTCTCCGAGCTCCGTCCGACGCGTGACCCGGATCCCCGCGTCTCGGAAGGCCTCCGCCACCGCAGCCGTCGTGTCGTCGTCCTCGGCCCTCGTCAGAGCCGGCGCCGGGAAGCTCGCCAGTTCCGGACCCGGCAGGATGAACGGATACTCGGCGTGGACCACGAGGATCTCCGAATCGAACAGCTGTGCGAATTCCGTTGCCGGATCCACAACGGTCGCCGACGCGCGGCTCCCGTCGGTGGGCACGAGGATCTTCCGGAAGGGAATGGTCTCGGCAGTCGCCGGCGGCACCTCTTCCCCCCCGGGCTGGAACGAGCGCACCAGGAGCACCGGTACGGAGCTCGCCCGGACGACCTTCTCGGCCACGCTGCCCAGGAGCCAGCGCGGCAGACCGGCGCGGCCGTGCGTGGTCATCGCGATCAGGGTCGCCTTTTCCTTCTCGCATACCTTGAGAATCGACGGGGCGATCGGCCCGGCAAGCACCCGGCCTCCCACGCGGGCGCCTCGACCGGAGAACTTGCGGATCAGCTCATCGATGTAGCGCTCCGCCTGCTCGCGCTCGGCCTTGCTCGACTCTTTCAGGGACGAGACCACCCTCAGGAGAAGGACCTTGGAGTCCTTCCGCCGAAGGAGACGACCGACCTGGCTCAGGATGAGCTCGGCTCGTGACGACCCGTCCAGCGGGACCAGGATGCGTTCGAACATGGAAGTTCCCTCTCGAGGAGGTCCGGTCTATCGATCTGGGGAGAGCAAAACCGGGGCCAGGAAGGTGTCCGTGGAGGGGGTTGCAAAGCGAACCGGGAAAATGCCGCAGCCCTGCGGCATTTCCCCGGTTCCTGCAGGCACTTATCCCTGGAGGACCACTTCGCGAAGGTACTCGAAGTTCACCTTCTCCCGGTCGGCCAGCCTGTAGAAGATGTTCGCGGAATACGACTCCCTGGCGTGACCTGCCAGCACCCGGAAGAGCCGGAAGGCCTCCTCTTCGAGAGATTCCGCGAAGAACATCGCAGCATCCCGGTGCAAAAGGCCTTCACCCAAAGACTTCGAGATCGACGTCAGATGCATCCGAATCAGCCGCTGGACCTCTCCGAGCTTCGAGGGAAGTCGGGACTCGTCGGGGATCTGGTTCTCCCTGTCCTCCACGGTCGCCGCCTGAACTTCGGCATCGAGCGCCATCTTGTGGAGCAGATCCCGAAGCGGACGGTCGGAGGAGTCCGTGGCCGCGGCCAGAGCCTGGAATCGCCGAGAGCAGAGTTCCAGGGCATGTCGGCCCAGGGCCAGAAGTTCGCAGGAGCTCAGGTCGCCGAAGTCCATCATGACTCACCTCTCCTAGATGCCAGCTTAAAGCAAGCATCGTGCCACGCTGCCCCTAGGGAGAATGCGCTGCATTCCGAGGCGGAAATTGAGGAAGTATCCCCGGTCGGATCGGACTTATCCTCAAGGCGTAGCCAGAGCGGCCGACTTGGCGGAGGGCCGGGATGCCCGCTCGCGGCCCAGGTTGCGGACCCGTTTGAGCCATTTCCTGCGGTATTCCGGCGTGCTCGCCTGGAATCCGCCGATCCGGGTTCGCCAAGAGAAATGAGCGCCCGCCAGGACGGCGCCGCGATCTCCGACTTCATGAAGAGACTCCATTCAGCACCTTCACGCGCTCTCCGTGCGACTCCGGGAGTCTCACGAGCTCCGTCGGAGGCCTGTCGTTTCCCTCCTTCGTTGCCTCGGACAGATCCTCCTGAGTCCAGGAGAGCAAGCCCGTTGCCCGAGGCCGGCGATGGCGGATTCAGTGGAGCGACTGGAATATCCCGGTTCAGCCGGGAAAAGTCCGGGAAAGTCGGTTTGAGGCCAGCGCTGTAGCGGCTCCTCGGTGACCCGGCGGGATCCGGGATATCGCCTCGAAGCGCCGATTGTTGGGTTCCAGTCCCTCAGGAGAAGCCAGGCCAAGTTCGCGCCTGCTCCAGGGCGATCCATCCCCCGAACGACCGGCGGGCGTCCTGAATCCCTGGAGTCCTCCTCGAATCGGGCCCGAACCCCCACCGGCTCCGCTTGGCCCCCCAATTGCTCACCCTGCTTCAGGCATCTCGAGGTGAGGGTATGAGCAAGAGACTACTGTTCATCCTCCTGACGGGTCTTCTCCTTCTCTTGGCCGCCTCCTCTTCCTCGAAACCTGCGGGCTCGTTCGAAGCTTTGTTCTGCCCGCAGTGCTGGGACTACCTCTGGGGTGCCGGCTCGGTCGACCTGAAAGGAAACTGCGCCGCCTGCGGCAAGTATCCGGTCGCGCTCGAAGGCCAGACGGCGATGTGGTGGTGGTGCTCCAGCCAGGAAAGGTGGCTTGAGGCCCCCTGCGACCAGAGCGCGGTCCGGCACTGCTGCGCCGGCGAGGAATCGATCGCCCTGGTTTCCCCCGGAGCGGACGTCTTCTGGGCCTGGTACTGCCCCGTGCACCGGACCTTCGATGGGGTCACGCTGCCGGTCCTGGGAATCCCCATCTGCGGCACCTGCGCGCGCCCGGCCGTCAAGGTTCAAGCGACGAGGCGCGCCTGGTACTGGTGCGAGTCGGAAGGCGTGTGGAACCCCTCGGCCTGCCCTCTGGATCCCGTTCGGAAATGCTGCGCGAAGCATCAGGGCATCCTTCTGGTAAGCCCTCAGCCCAGACCTTGGGCGACGAGTGAGAAATGACAAACAACGAATGTCGTGCAAGCCCCCGGATTCACCCATGGGGTCAGCACCGCCCCGGCCCCCAGCCGTTCGGATCCGCGTTCGGGACTGTGACAGGAATGCGTTTAGGTTTAGGAGGAATGACCATGCTGCTCCGCCTCACTGCCGCCACTCTGGGTGTGGCATTCGCCGCCGCCCTCGCCGTCCATGCCCAGGACAAGAATGCCGCTCTCGGAGGACGTACCGGCGTTCTCAACCTGCAGGACTGCATGGACAAGACCCAGAACCATTGGATCGCGGACGTGGAGTTCCAGCTGCAGAAGCAGCAGGAAGCGGACTCCGGCCGGGCCAACGATCTCAATCCCCAGGAACGCCTCCGGATTCGGACCAAGAACCTCGACGCCGCCAACCGGCGCAGGCTGGAGGTCTACGCCGAAATCGTGCGTCTGGCGGAGCGGATCGCCAAAGAGCGGGGATTCGAGATCGTCCAGCGGATCGATCGGCTGCCGGCTCTGGAATCGGGCGATGCGGACTTCATGAATGCCCTCGATCGCCGCGGGGTCCTCTATCATGACCCCGGGGTGGACATCACCGCCGCGGTCCTGGAGCAGCTGAACCGGGATTACGCCGCCCGGAAGCGCTGAAGCTTCCCGGATAACAGAGGCGACCGGATCGGCTCCAACAGCTGGAGAGGAGGAGCCGGTCCGGAGTCGGCAGTGGGAGGTTCATCCGATGGAAGCACCCCCGACCACCATCGAGCTCGCCCGAGAGTCCGAAAAAGCCGACGAACGATCCTCCTCCCACCTGGCCTACCAGGTTCTCCACATCGGCTATACCGTGCTTCCCATCCTGGTCGGCGTCGACAAGTTCTCCCGGCTTCTGGTCAACTGGGACCAGTATCTGTCGGGGTCGGTGCAGAAGCTGCTTCCGTTCAGCGCCCACACGTTCATGCTCCTGGTCGGAGCCGTCGAGGTCGCGGCGGGGATCCTGGTCGCGCTTCTTCCCCGCGTGGGAGGCTTCGTGGTGGCCGCATGGCTGGGGGCCATCATCCTCAATCTGTTCTCCCTCCCGGGATTCTACGACATCGCCTTCCGGGACCTGGTTCTGGCGCTCGGCGCGCTGGCCCTGGGACTCCTTTCCCGGGACTACGGACGGCGATCGCCGCCGGGCTTTCACCTCGATTCCACTCGCTCTCCCGAGACCGGGACGTAACGGGCATCGCCCCCCCGGATCGGCTCGCTGAGGGCACGGATCGCCCGAGTGCCGAGAAGGAGGTCCCCGTGAGCGCGAAACTGCAGCATCTGGGTCTCGCACTTCTGGGGCTCGCGGCCACCCTGGGGTTCGCTCCTCAGGATGAGGGAAATCCCTGCGCGCCTCCCGGAAGGGCTGCCGTAGAGCTGCGACTCTCCATGAGGAAGCTCTGGGAGGAGCAGCACGCCTACGCCCGCCACTACCTGATCAGCGCACTCGCCCAGCTTCCGGATCGATCCGTGGTCCTGGAGCGCCTGCTCGAGATGCAGGACGAGATCGGCAATGCCGTCCGGCCCTACTTGGGAAGCGAGGGAGGAAACACCCTCGCCCGGCTCCTTCGCGAGAACATCAAGATCGGGGCCGACCTGATCCAGGCCGTCGCGTCGGTGGACGAGGAGAATCTGGCCCCGCTCCAGAGGAAGTGGTCCCAGAACGGCGTCCAGATCGCCGGCTTCCTGAGCGATTCGAACCCCAGCTGGTCCCGGTCGCGGCTGGAACAGCTGATCGAGGCGCGCCAGGCCTTCACCACCGGAGAACTGGTCGCGCGGCTCAAGAAGGACTGGGCGACCGATCTGAAGGCCTCGGATGCCGAACGCGCCCATC
The DNA here is from genome assembly GCA_035309205.1 of Planctomycetota bacterium. Lineage (GTDB taxonomy): Bacteria > Planctomycetota > MHYJ01 > MHYJ01 > JACPRB01 > JACQFK01. Next base: position 5,080 of record DATGFI010000480.1, read on the forward strand.
TCCTGATTCTTTCGGACGCGCTCGTCGATGGCATCGTCGAGCAGTTTCCGGAAGAGTTTCCGCGCTGAGGCTGCGCGGAGGCAGGCTCCCGGCCCGTTCATTTTCCTCCACCGAATCTGGTCTCAACGGGCAACCGTGGAGACACAGTAGTGGTCGGAGCGGGTCCTTTTCACGTCCGGGAGCGATCATGAAAATCTCGAAGCTCACGCCGTACGTCCTCGGCACCCCCTGGCGCAATCTCACGTATCTCAAGGTCGAAACCGACGAGGGGCTCGTCGGCGTGTCGGAAGTCCGCTCGATCCGCACCGATTCGGTCCTGGCCTACCTGAAACAGATCGAGAAGCGCTACGTCCTGGGCATGGACCCCTTCAACGTCGAGCGCCTCGTCCAGCGGGCCTATGTCGACGACTTCCTCCGCGTGAACGACATCTCCGGAGCCGGGATCGCCCTGGTCGAGATGGCCTGCTGGGACATCATGGGAAAGGCGCTCGGCCAGCCCGTCTACAAGCTGCTGGGCGGCGCGACGCGCGACCGCATCAAGGCCTACGCGAACGGCTGGTACACCGTCGAGCGCAGCCCCGACGCCTTCCAGGAGGCGGCCAGGAAGGTGGTCGCCCGCGGATACCGCGCTCTCAAGGTCGATCCCTTCGGCTCGGGCTTTTACGAGATGGAGCGCGCCGAGAAGAACCGCTCGATCGCGCTCATCGAGGCGATCCGCGGGGCCGTCGGAGCCGACGTCGAGATCCTGATCGAGATGCACGGCCGCTTCAGCCCCGCGACCGCGGTCGAGCTCGCTCATGACCTGGAACCCTTCAAGCCGTCCTGGCTCGAGGAGCCCGTCCCGGCGGACAATCTGGAGGCGCTGGCCAAGGCGGCTTCCAAGATCAACCTGCCGATCGCCACCGGGGAGCGGATCCACACGCGTCACGAGACGCGGCGCCTCCTCGAACTGGGAGCCGCGGATGTCCTACAGACCGATATCACCCTTTCGTGCGGCATCCTGGAAGGCAAGAAGATGGCCGCGATGGCCGACGCCTCCTATGTCACCTTCGCCCCGCACAACACCGGGGGCCCCGTCAGCACCGCCGCCTGCCTGCACCTGGCGGCGTCGTGCACCAACTTCAAGATCCAGGAGCACTTCAACGACTTCGTCGATGCCTGGGTGAAGCAGGCGGCCCAGGGTCCCGGCTACCCGGAAGTGAAGGACGGCTATTTCGCCCTGCCCGCCGGGCCGGGCCTGGGAGTCACCCTGAACGAAGATTTCATCCGGGAACATCCTCCCAAGGACGAAACGTTCAACCTCTTCAAGGATGACTGGCACCGCCGGCAGTCCGGCCCCAAGGGGCCTTAGGACGCCTTCTGATCCGGATCCGGCAGCGTGGCCTTCAGCCGCCGTCCTGCCGCCTCCCCGCCGGACGCGGGACCCGGGAACGCGCCGCTCCTGGGAGAAGCTAGCGCTTGCAGGCGCAGTCGCCCTTGCCGGTGCTGCAGTGGCTGCAGAGGCAGGCGCTGGTCTTGCAGAAGCAGGTGCCCTGCGGGGCGGCGGCCTTCTCGGCGGCCGTCGGCGCGGGCGGCGGCGGCGGGGGCGCCTGACACCCCGTAGCGATCAGAACGGCAGCCAGCGTCATCCGAAGTTTCGTCATCGCTCTCCTCCGTGACTTGTCGAGTCACCTCATTTATACCCCATAGTTCACGGGCCCGGCGGACGAGCTGTTAACGCCCGAGCGAACCCACCTTTGATTGACCGTCACCTCACCCGGCGAAAGTCCTGATCGGCCAGGAAGGTTCGACGCAGCTCGATTACGAACCCGGGAAATTCTCCAAGGTCGTGACCCGCCGGAACACCTACGCCTGCCCGGAGGCCTGCCCCGGCCAGGTGAAGACCGCTCCCCTTCCGGTCCCTT
>DATGFI010000481.1:0-4921 GCA_035309205.1 Planctomycetota bacterium
CGAGGCTTCGTCCTTCCTCCTCCGATGCGATTCCCGGACTGGGCCAGCGCCGTGATCCCGAGGTCCTCCAAGCGCTCGAAGAGGCTCGGGCCTTCGAAGAAGCAGCCAGAGGGAACCCGGTGCGATACGCCGAGGTCAAGACTCGCTGGAAGCAGCTGGAAACCAGGTTCTGGGGCACTCCCGAGCACGCCCTGTTCCGGGAGCGCCTCACCGCATTCGAGGACTTCGTCTGCGAGGAGGCGAACAAGGAGGAGCGCCGCGTCGTGGGCGAAGCCCAGGCCCTCCTGCGGGAAGATCGACCTCTCGAGGCGCTCGCTCGCCTCCTCTGCTTCCCCCAGGGTCTCGCAGGAACTCCGGCGGGCCTCCGGCTGGCGCCCTTCCGGGAGGACATCCGGAGTCAATTCGTGAGGCGCTTCCGGGAAGGCCTTCAAACGGCGGTCGATCTTGCGGCTTCGGAGAGGTTCCAGGAAGCTAAGCGGCAGGTTCGCCAGCTTCGCTTGATCCTGCCACCGGCAGGCGCGGGGGAAGCGAGCGAGCTTGGAAAACCTTACCGAGACGAGCTCGAAAGCCGTCTTCGGAGACTGGACGAGGAGGAAAGCCTGGCGAGGACGCGTCTCGCCCAAGCGCTCGAGGCGGGGAAGGGGGTCCCTGTCCCGCGCGGGGTCCCGGAGGAGGGACCAACGCCGGCAAAGGTCGGGAGCGAGCCCGGGAAGGATCCCGCTGCGCCGATCACCCCGCTCGAGGCGCTCCGCCGGGCGATCCTGGAGGGAACTCCAGATTGCTGCGAGGCCGCCCGAGCGATGCTGAAGTCCCGGCTTGGAGTTTCTCCGGTGTACCGGGCGGCGGACCTTCTTCTGGCCCGCGGGCTTGCCGCCTGGAACTTCACCGAGGCGACCCAGGCGGCTTTCCTGAAATACCTGTCCGGTCTGGCTCCCGGGTCCCCCGAACGCCTGTCCCCGGCCGAGCACCGGATACAGGTCTCCGCCTTGGCCGATCTGGTAAGCAGCGCGAAAGGAAAGGGCGCGGAGGCTCTGACGCTGTTCGCCTGCGCTCATCTCGAGAGCCTGATGGAGGCCGGAGAAGCCGTGGATCCCCCGGTGGCCGAAGCCGCCGGTCTTCACCAAGGGTCCGTCTTGGTCCAGTGGGGTCCGGCCGCAAGCGTTAGCCGAGTCGAGCTTGCGAGGCTCCTTGTCAGCCCTCCAGGGGTATCCCTCTCCCGAACGGGTACGCAAGCGTCCTTTTCCCCTGCATTTCCCGAAAGGGTTCTTGGCCTTCTTTGCTCGACCAGGGAAGGGCTCGACGCTTCAGCCGCCGAGGGGTGGAAGAAGTTAGGGGGCGGGGCCCCGGAGGCGTCTTGGGCGAGGATGGCGGAGACTGTCGCCGATCGGATCCGGCTCTCCATGTCCTGCGAGGGTTGCGGAGGGCAGGGGAGGGCGGTCTGCCCCTCCTGCGTCGCCTCCGGAACGACCGCCTGCGCTTCCTGCACGGGATCGGGATATACGCTCGATGACGACGGGGGAAAAGTCACCTGCAGCGCCTGCAAGGGTCGCGGTCAGGTACTTTGTGCGGTCTGCTCGGGATCGAAGACCATCCGCTGTTCGTCGTGCGACGGAAAGAAGATGAAAGTTCAAGTGCCGGGAGGACTCTTCCGCTATCTTGCCGAGCTGGGGCTCTGCGAGGCCTGCGGCGGTAGCGGAAGCTATTTTGCCCAGGTCCTTTACCCCTGTCCCAGGTGCGATGGAACGGGTCGCAGCTGGGCGGAAATCCCCAAGGAATTCGCGAAATTGCCCCCCTGGCTCAAGGGGCAATCCGGCTGCGCCTGCTTTAATGCGCTCCGCTGGTTGGCGCGCCATCAGGCGCCCGACGGTTCGTGGGCTCCGACCCAGTGGACCTCCCGGTGCTCGGGTCCCGGATGTGAGGCGGCGCCGGCTTCCGAATACGCCGTCGGCGTGACGAGCCTGGCGCTCGCGGCGTTTCTGGCGGCCGGAGTGGGGCCCAGGAGTGACCTGAAGCCGGGAGGCCTCGTCTCGGCGGGGGACCTGGTCCGGAAGTCCATAAGCTGGCTCGAGGCGCACCAGGAGCCCAGCGGACTGATTCGCCTGGGGGAATCGGACCATTCCGTGCTCGAACACGAAATGGCCGCCTGGGCGCTGTCGATGGCCCTGTTGATGACCGGACCGGCAGGGAGTCCGGCCGCCGAAGTCGAGCGGGCAAACCTCCGGGAAGCCGCGCAGCGGGCGATCCGGCAGACGCTGGCTCTGGAGCAGAAGGAGGGCGGCTGGAGCGCCGCCCCGGGCGGGCCGGTCGACACTTGGACCACGTCCTGGTCCGGATTGGCGCTCCTTACCGCGCGCGATGCGGGTCTCGAGGTCCCTCGAGCAATTCTGAACGGGATTCTCAACTGGCTCTCGTCCGTGACGGATGCGGGAGATCTCCGCGTCAAGTTGACTCCCGATCAAACGGACAAGCTGGATCTTGCCGGGACCGAATCGTTCTCCGATCATCCGACGCTCTCGGCCTCGGGCGCCTTTCTGCGACTCGTGCTCGAAGGAAAGCCAGCCGCCGGCACGCTCGCGGCCGAACGCTTCCTCTCGCGCGATTTGCCGGCAAAGGAGGAGAATGCCCGAGACTACTCCTACTGGACCTGGGGCACCCTCTTCATGGCGCAACGGACACAGCGGCGGGGGGCTCTATGGACGGTATGGAGCGGCGCACTGTTCCGGGAGCTCCTGCCGCTGCAGGAATCGAGGGGCACTTGCGCCTTGGGGGCGTTCCCGCCGAGCGATCGGTGGGGGACGATCGGCGGCACGGTCTACGCGACGGCGATGAACGCGATCACGCTGGATATCGCGATCGCCTCCAAGGTCCTCCTGAAATCCCGATGATGGCGAGCCCTGAACCGGCTCGTCTGCCCTGACGGCGGAGATGCCCGATTCGCCAACCCGTACCCGAAAGGAGGGTCCCGATGAGACCGACCATGCTGGCGTCCTGCATCCTTTGTGGACTGAGCGCGTTGGGCTGTGGAACCATGATTCAACCCGGGGAGATGGGACTCAAATATACCCCGCTCAGCGACCCGGGACTCGAGGAGCAGGCGCACCCCGAAGGATTCTACTTCCAATGGTGGTGGAACGGCATGGTGAAATACGATGTCACCATGAAGACGGCGGAGGAGCCGATCGAAGTGCTCACGGTGGACGATCTGCACGTCCCGATCAGAGCCGCGGTGAGCTACCGACCCGATGTCGATCGGCTCCATGACCTGCATCTCAAGATCGGACCTACCTACTATGAGAAGCTCATCCGCCCGAATTTCGTCAGTCTCCTGCGAACGGAATTTGGGAACCACAAGCACAACGACCTGGCGCGGCAGAGTCCGGCGATCGAAACGAAGGTCCTGGCCCAGCTCAAGGCAGCGCTCGAGGGAGCGCCAGTGCAGGTGACTCAAATCACGATCACGCACATCGACTTCGATCGCGGCCTGACGAAAGCCATCGCGGAAAAGCTCATCAAGCAGGAGCTCCTTGAGCAGAAGAGATTCGAAGTGGACATCGCCGAAAGCGACGCGGAAATCGCTCGCAGAATGGCCAAGGGGCAGAGCGACTCTATCCGCATCCATTCGGAAGGGGAGGCGCAGGCCATCCTGACTCGGGCGAAAGCCCAGGCTCAAGCCCAGGAGGCGCTGGCAAAAACCCTGACGCCCGCGTATCTGCAGTTCAAGGCCTTCGACAATCCGGCCACCCGATACTATTTCGTTCCGATGGGGAAGGATGGGCTTCCCCTCATCATCAATGCCGGAGAGGAACGACCCAAGTGACGCGGAACGGGGCCGCAGGGAACAGACTTGCCAAAGGAGCGGACCATTTGTGCGACTGTATGGTGGGCAACGAAGTCGGGGTTACTCCTTTGAGACGAAGTGAGGTTGTGGCTGGGGTTAAGAAGACTCCAAAGGGCGTGTGCACCCAATAGGGGACAAGAAGAACTTCAAACGATGACGAAGGGATTCCGCTAGAAACCCGGCTTTACGATCACCACCCAATCCCACTCGGAGGCGCGGTTGGTTTCCACCGACCGCGCCTCTTGTTTCATTCGTCCTCAAGCCCTTCTGAAACCAGGAGAACCATTTGAGCGCCGCCGATCGGTGTCCGGGTTCCGCCGCACCCGTGTTCCGGACTATCCTGAGGACGTCGCGTCAGATTGGCCGTGAAGTGAAAATGAGGGAGCCCTGGGATAACGGGCCTGACGCTCGTTGAAGAACAGGAGCCAGGCGACCGTTACCTTCCGTGTCCCCCATGCCCCCCACCGTGCCCGCCCCCTCCACCCCCGCCTCCGCCATGTGCGCCGCCTCCGCCCCAACCTCCCCCGTGTCCTCCAGCTCCGTAGGACCCCGACCAGTGCGAGGAGGAGGGGGCCGGTCTCCAGGTATTGCCTCCATAGTAGGAGCGGGGCTGGGGAGCGTAGTAACCGCGGGCCTGAGGAATTGCATTGGGTCGCGAAAAGTATCGGGGGGTTGAAACCGCAGGCTGGGCAGCTCTCGTCTGAAACGCGGCCGCTGCCGGGGAGGGCCGATCGACATTGGCTCTTCCCCCGAAACTCGCGGCCTGAGTCAGATTCGGGCTTCGGATTGCGGAAGCCTGTCGGAACGTCGCACCCACGGAAGCGGAAGCGGCGAAGAAGGAGGGAAAGGATCCTCTCCGGACGCCGAAGCCGAAGGAGCCGCCAGAGTGGAAGGATCCGAACGGCCGGCCGCAGAAGCCGAAGGGACGGAAGCAACATCCAAAGTTGGAGCAGCCGATCCCAAAAGAACCGAAGCAGCCCCGGTACCAGGGGTAGAAGCACGAGTTATAACAGGGGAAGCCGAACCCCCATCCACACCCCGGAGTGCAGAACGAAGCTCCGCAGCCCCAAGAGGGATAGCAGG
>DATGFI010000482.1:0-3529 GCA_035309205.1 Planctomycetota bacterium
TGATGCGCGAGGGGCAGATCTATTTCGTCCACAATCGCGTGCAGAACATCCAGGAGATGGCCGAGCAGATCCAGAACCTGGTGCCCGAAGCGCGGATCCTCGTCGGGCACGGGCAGATGGGGGATGGGGAGATGGAAGACGCGATGCTCAAATTCATCCGCCACGAGGCGGACGTGCTGGTCTGCACGACGATCATCGAGAGCGGCCTGGACATCCCGAACGTGAACACGATGATCATCAACCAGGCCGACATCTTCGGCCTCGCCGACCTGCACCAGCTCCGCGGCCGCGTGGGCCGCTATAAGCGTCAGGCCTTCTGCTACCTTTTGCTTCCGCCCGACCGTGAGCTCATCCCGCAGGCCAAGAAAAGGCTCAAGGCCATCGAAGAGTTCAGCGAACTGGGCGCCGGCTTCAAAATCGCGATGCGCGACCTGGAAATCCGCGGCGTAGGCAACCTTCTGGGCCGGGAGCAGCACGGCCATATCGCGGCCATCGGCTACGACCTGTACTGCCGCCTGCTGGAAAGAGCGGTGAAGAAGACCCAGAAGCAGCCGGTGGCGGAGCCGCTCGAAACGCATGTGGATCTGGGGCTGGACACCTGGATCCCCGAGGACTACATCCCGGACCTTCGTACCCGGGTGGAAGTTTACCGCCGACTGACGGGTTGCCGCGCCGAAGAGGCTCTGGACGAGGCCGAGCGGGAGGTCGTCGACCGGTTCGGCCAGATCCCCCGGCCCGTGGAAGGATTCCTCCAGACGATGCGGGTGAAGATCCGCGCGGCCTACTGGGACTTCGCGTCGGTCTCCCCCGGCAAGGAAGGGATGATCGCCAAATACCGCGACCGGAAGAAGGCGGAGGACCTGAGGAAGCTTCATCCGGATGCCGTCCGGATCCTGGATTCGGAAACGATCCTGTTCGTGGGGAGGCCGGTCCCCGACGTGCTCCGCCCGCCGGCCGCGGCCCGGGCCAAATAAAAAAGCCCCCCCGGCTTCCCGGGGGGGCTCTTTGGGTCTGGATCAGACTACTTGATTTCGGACACCGGGTACTTCTTCAGGGGATCCGTCTCCTTGTCGAACTTCCCCTTGCAGCCGTCGCAGCAGAAGCCGACGGTGTACATCTTGTCCTTGACCTTCACGTCGGACGTCGGCCCGTCCTTCTTGATGTCCTTCTTGGCCACCGGGCACTTCTTGTTCACGGGGTCGGCCGCCGCCGACGCGTACACGGTCGAAAACGCCACCGCCGCCACTACGAGCAGCGACATCGTCACCACGAGCTTCTTCATCCGCATTCTCCTTCGAAAAAATACCACCCGACAATACCCAACGACTATCGTTGAGATTCCTATCCGACAAAATCGCTATTGCACCGACGACTTCTTGAACTCCTTGACCTTCTTGATGTACTTCTCGGGGTCGCCTTCGAACTTCGACACGCAGTCGGCGCAGCAGAACCCGATCAGCTGCTTCTTGTACTCGGAGGTCCGGCCCGCCACGATGTCCTTTCCCGTGATCGGGCACTTCTTATTGATCGGATCTTCGGCGTTGACGTTCTGGAGCCTGCCGGCGTCGGCCTTTGTTGCCGCCGCAAATCCCATCGAAAGCGCCATTGCCGCCACCAACGACAGAGGCAGCGCCATCTTTTTCATCCCTGCTCCTCCAACGATCCGGGGGTTTTCCATGTCCGTCCGATTCCGCTACTTGGGTTTATGGGGCTCGTGGCATGCCTTGCAATTTGACGCGGCCTTGAGTTTGTCGAGCGCCCCGTCCTTCTTGGCCTGGGCCTCCTTCGCGGCGGTCAGCAGCGCGGAAGTCAGGTTCTTCCAGCTGCCTTCATCCCCCTTGGGGGCCTTCTGGGCCGCCAGAACCTCGTAGGCCCCCACCAGCTTCTTCAGATCGTCGTCCGACCCCTTGCCTGCGAGGATGTTGGCGAGGAACGATTCCTTCCCCTTGTGGAGCGCCATCACCTCCTTGGTGTTGGTGAAGACGGCCGGGGCGGCCGCGGGAGGAGGAGCGGGGGGAGCCGCGATCTCGACCACTTTCGCGGGAGGATCGATGCCGCGATTGATGTAGATCCCCGGGACCGCCTTGGCCAGCTCGGCGGCGCCGCCGTCGGTCACGGCCGTCTGCCAGAGATAGACATTCTTCAGCTTCTTGAGTCCGCTGAGGCTCGACAGGCCCTTGTCGGTGACCTTGGTCGAATAGAGGTTGAGGTAGGTCAGCTCCCCCAGGTTCTTCAGGGAAGCGAGTCCTTCGTCGCCCACGGCCGTCTTCTCCAGGTGGAGGCGGCGCAGGTTCTTGAAGCCCGCCAGGCCCTTCATTCCGGCGTCGGTCACGCTGGTATTGGCCAGGTTGAGCCACACCAGCTGTTCGCTGACGCCCTTCAGCGACTCCAAGGCGGCGTCGTCGATCTTCGAGCCGGCAAGGCTGAAGTTCACGCTGACCAGGTTGGTGTTGGCCGCCAGAGCCATGGCTCCGCCACCCAGAGCATTGATCTTCTGGATCGCCGCGGCGTCCGCGGGAGGCACGCTTGGAAGCTGCTCTTCTTGAGCTCCTGCGAGCGCAACCAGCGACAGGAAGGACAGGGCGAGCGATAGTCTCTTCATGCGGAGTCCTCGATGCAAGAACCTCTCCTCAATTACGCTCTCCACGGGGGGGTCGGGGTCGGGAGGTAAGAATTTAGTCCGCCCAACCCCCGCCGTCAAGCCCCAGGCTAGGCTCGCCCGTCCAGCGCCCGAAAACCCTCAGGAGTCCCACGACGGAGGGGTGAAAAGGATTCGAAAAAAGTCACGGACGGTCAAAGGGACCTGACGCCCCCGTCCGCCCGGGGATCGCTCCCCCCGGTCAGCTTTCCGTCCGCGTCCCGTCGGATGATCTGGCCCCTGCCGAACAACGCCCGGTCGTAGCCCGACACGCCCGGAAGAACGGGATGACCCAAGGCTTTCAGGGCCGAGACCGTGGCCGGGGGAAGGCCGACCTCCAGATGCACCCGAGACTCAGCCCCGTCTACCGGCTGAATGCAGAATCGCGGCCGATCCACCACCGACTGGGGTTCCAACCCGTCTTCCACCAGTCCCACCACCACCTGGACATGCCCCTGGGGCTGCATGAAGCCGCCCATGACGCCGAAGGGGCCGTAGAGCGAGCCGTCGGGGTGTGTCAGGAGACCCGGGATAATCGTGTGATAAGGCCGTTTCCGCGGCTCCAGGCGGTTGGGGTGTCCGGGCTCGGTGACGAAGCACGCGCCCCGGTTCTGCAGCGAGAACCCGCAGCCCTCCGGGACGATGCCCGTACCGAACCCCATGTAGTTCGAGTTGATGAACGAGCAGGCGTTTCCCGCCCCGTCCACGACGCAGAAGTAGACCGTGTCCGATCCCGCCTCCGGCGAGCCGCGGCGGACATCGACCGCCGCACGCCTGGGATCGAGGAGTTCGCGTCGCCGGGCCGCGTAGGCCTTCGACAGGAGTTCCGCGACCGGAATCTTTGCGACTTGCGGGTCTGCGACATACCAGCGGGCGTCGGCGAACGCGATG
>DATGFI010000483.1:0-2782 GCA_035309205.1 Planctomycetota bacterium
CTGAGCGACAAAGGCGAGAACGAGATGTCCTTTACGGCGACTCTGTTCCTGGGCCGAAGACTTTGGGAGGGGGCAGGCCTCTACCTCGACCCCGAGGTCTCCGGCGGGAGCGGCCTCAGCGGAACAACCGGCCTTGCGGCGTTTCCCAATGGCGAAATCACCCGCGTAAGCGTCGTCAAACCTATCCCCTACATCGCCCGCCTCTACCTGGAGCAGACGATCGATCTGGGAGGCGCCGATGTCAAGCTGGAGCCCGGGCCCAACCAGCTGGGCGGCCATACGAGCGACACCCACCTCACCCTCCGCGCCGGGAAATTCAGCGCTGTCGACATGTTCGACGACAACAAGTACAGCCACGATCCCCGCGAACAGTTCCTCAATTGGGCCCTCATGGACAACGGCGCCTGGGATTATCCCGCGGACACGCGCGGATACACCGGCGGCTTGGCGGCGGAACTGCAGCTGAAGGAATGGACCCTGAGATACGGATTCTTCCTCATGCCCAAGGTCGCCAATGGACTCCCGATCGATTTCACGTTCCAGGACGCCCACGGTCAGGCGGTCGAGATCGACCGCGCCCACGTCCTCTTCGAGCGCCCGGGAACACTCCGGGCCATGCTCTACGTCAACAACGCCGACATGGGCAACTACCGAAACACGATCGACACCCCGGCCTTCAACATGGACATCACCCAATCCCGGGGTCGGGACCGCATGAAGTACGGCTTCACGTTCAACGGCGAGCAGGAGTGGACGGACGACCTGGGGGCCTTCTTCCGCGCCGGATGGAACGATGGAAGGACGGAATCGTTCGCGTTCACCGAAATCGACCGGACCTTTACGCTGGGGGCCGCCTTGAAGGGAACCTCGTGGCAGCGGCCCCTCGATACGGTTGCCGCGGCGATCGTGGTGAATGGACTTTCACCCGACCACGCCGCCTATCTCGCCAAAGGCGGCCGCGGATTCATCGTCGGCGATGGAGCGCTCCATTACGGCCCCGAAACCCTGGTCGAGGCCTATTATCAAATCCTCTTCAAGGAGAATCTGGCGCTGACCTTCGACTATCAGTTCGTCGCAAACCCCGGTTATAACCGCGACCGGGGACCGGTGCCCTCCATCTGGGCCATCCGGGTTCACGTGACCTTCTGAGCCCTGCCTTCAGCTTCGTCGGTTGTCGAGGTCGAGCCGACGAGACCTATGGACGTAAGCGATCAGAAGGGCCGCGTCCCCTTCTTTTTGGATGCCTCATTCTCGGTGCTACTCCACTCTTCAAGGATGACGTCCCCGACGCGGTGGAACTCGGCGTCCACTCTTGAAAACACCCTCTTAGCTTCTAGTTCTCAGAACGCAGCTCAGAGGGCGTCCCCCCGAAGAGGATTCGTCCTTCGTTCAGGACGTACGCCCGATCGCAGACGGTAAGAGATTCTCTCACGTTGTGATCGGCGAGCAGCACCCCGATGCCCCGGTCGCGCAGGCCGCGGATGAGTCTTTGGAGCTCGCCCACGACGAGGGGATCGACCCCGGAGAACGGCTCGTCCAGCAGGAGAATGGACGGATGGGTGATCAGGGCGCGGCAGATCTCGAGCCGTCGCGCTTCACCCCCTGTGAGGGTGCACGCCTTCTGCGCGGCGACCTTCGTGAGACCGTACTCCGCCAGCATCTCGGCGACCCGCGCCCGTCGGGTGCCCGGCCTGTCCTTTCGTGCCTCAAGCACCGCCAGGAGATTATCTTCCACGGACAGGTGCTGAAACACCGACCTCTCTTGCGGCAGGAATGCCATCCCTTGCCGGGAGCGCCTGAAGATCGGCATCTTCGTCACCGCGTCCCCGCGGAAGAGGATTCTGCCGCCCGTTGGCTTCACCAAGCCTATCACCATGCGAAACGTCGTCGTCTTCCCGGCGCCGTTGCGGCCCAGGAGCCCGACGATCTCGCCGCGGCCCACCTGAAAGCTTACCTGGTCTACGACTCTGCGATCGCCGTAGATTGTGGAGACGTTCTCGACTTCGAGCAGGTGCTCTTGGGCCATTCGTTCACCATGATCCTGCCGGCATCGTCTCCGATGGGACACCCACCATCTTCACCTACGAAACCTGCTTCTTCAAGTGGAGCTTCATCTCTCCCATCAGCACGATGATCCTTTTCCAGCGCATCATCGTATCTGTACGGTCGCCTGCCGGTCGACGTAACGGCCGCATAGCCCCTCCGCAGCCCGCTTTCGACGGTGCTGTGCCGTGATCGTCAGAGGCGGTTCATGGACCTTAAAATGCGATCTCCCGTCGAATCGGCAATCTGTCTCGTTGGTTGGCGGCTCTAATAAGTGCTGCTTTACTCCTATGAAAAAATACCACGATACCATCCTGATCGTCGAGGGCGACGCCGACGAACGGATGTTCATGAAACGAGCCTTTCAGAAACTGAGGATCAAAAGCCCCATTCAAGTCGTGGGCTCGGGCAACGAAGCTATCGCCTACATGAAGGGGGAAGGACGGTACGCCGACCGCAAGGAGTATGCCTACCCCAGTTTCATTCTGACGGACCTGAAAATGGCTAACGGCGACGGATTCGCGGTGTTGGCGTTCCTGAATCGCAATCCTGACTGGGCAATCATTCCTACGGTCGTCCTCTCTGGGACAGCTAGCCCCGAGGATATCAAGAAGGCCTATCGACTGGGCGCCAGTTCGTTCCATGTCAAGCCGATGGCGTATGACGACCTCGTCAAGCTGTTGTCCACCCTCCATGAATATTGGATGTCCTGCGAGGTCCCCGAGGTGGACGAGCACGG
>DATGFI010000484.1:0-4978 GCA_035309205.1 Planctomycetota bacterium
ACACACTGACCACCCAGCCTTCCGGGCCGCCGACAGACTCCAAGGCTCTTCAGAGCTGCCCGTGGGTTGATCGAACGGAGGGTCGAAACGGGATCCCCGCGGCGGCGGTCAGCGACTCGCCGCCTCGAATCGACTCCAGGCAGGGAGTCGGACTCTTCACCCACGCCAGGGATCATCCACCCGTGATTCCCGATGGTTCGACGGGCGCCCCCTGGGTTCGCGCGGAACGCGGCCGGCGCTTTTCCACCCCGGCAGAATCGACGAACCGCGGGATCGAATCCCAAGGGAGGACGGTTGCTTGGCCCCACCCGGGGGACATCAGGGCCAGTGCCCGGCCCGGTCCTGATCCCGACGGGAGTTCCTTCCATCGACCCGGAACTGGATGGCGTTACGCGGCCAGGACCTTCTCAATCTGAACGATCCGATCGATCCCAGCGGGGTGGTCCGGCGTCGCGTCCTCATCCCCGAAAGCCTCCTGGGCGCCTGCGCGGATGTCCGAAGCACCCACCTGTGCGGCTCTCAAGAAGAAGACGGCAAACGCGTCCGCGAAGTACTCGTTGTCGTAGGCGCTCGGGGCTTTGAGGTCCTTGAAGGGGTAGATCCTCTGCAGGACCTCGAGCGCCTTGATCTGCCGGAGCTCGCGGTCAGCGGCATGGCCGAATTCATGAGCGCACGAAAAAAGGGCGGCATCTTCGCCTCTCGAAACGTCCGAGAACGCGATCCAGATGGCTCCCAGGCCTTGCGCCGAGAGCTTTGCCACCTCGAAGGTCGTGGCGTTTGCGGCCTTCAGCACGGCGGCGATGCAGGCTTCCGTCATCTTCCAGTCGATGCCGCTGAAGATCCGGCTCCTCCTGAGGTTGCTGAGATGGATCAGCAGGTAGGTCTTGAAGCCCCGGACAAACCGGATCTGGGCTCCCGTCCGGGCGGATCGCCGAACGCCTCCCGCGATGTCCTCCCCGTCGTCGGGGGCCATCCCGGCGAGGACGCTTTCCTTCACGTACACTTTGACGGCCACGTCCTTGGCCTTTTCCGCCAGCTCAGACCGATCCACCTTTGCGCAGAGAAAGGCGTCCTCGATCGCCATGGGTTCCTGAGCCAGGAGCTGGACGGCGTTGGGCCACAGGACGCAGAAGGGACACAGCGCCGGAGTTCCGCCGCCCGAGCCGGTCAAACAGCTGGGACATTGAGCCATTCTCACGCCTCCATTCAGAGTGGATCACGCGCTGCGGAAGCCCGATGGGGAGTAGAACCAAAAAGCGATCGAGTCGTCAAGCCACCCGCAGGCCTTCCAGACGGCGGCGAACTATGGAAGAGACCGGTTCTTGCGTCCTCATGCGGCCATGGGAGATCCCCCTGCAACCAGCCTCAGCACCGCATTCCGGAGGTCGCCGGGCCCCAGATGGGCGTAGCGCATCGTCATCTTCAGGTCCGAGTGTCCCAGCAGTTCCTGAATCGCCTTGAGCGGCGCCCCCCGCTGAGCCAGCCGACTGGCGAAGGTATGCCTGAGATCGTGAAAGCGGAAATTCTTGATGCCCGCGACTTCAAGAATGCGACGCCAGGGGCGATTGATGTCGACCCAGGCTCGCCCCGTCCTGGGGCTGGGAAAGACGAATGGATTGGCCTCCCCCTCCCTACGCGGTGTGCGTTCCAGAAGAGCGATGATTTCGGGCACCAGGGGGATGTATCGCCTCTTGCCTCCTTTTCCCCGGGGGACGGTGAGGAGCGCGTTCTTCGCATCGATGTCCTCCCAGCGCATCGAGAACAGCTCCCCCTTTCTCAATCCCGTCCGGAGCGCGGTGAGGATCATCGGTTTGAGCTCCGGAGTGCAGACCGACAGCAGTCGCGCCTCCTCCTCCTCGGAGAGAAAGCGTGTCCGGGCATTGGTCACCTTCGGCAGGGTAACTCCCCGGCACGGATTGCCACCCAGGTAGCCCCGCTTGACGGCTTCCTTCATGAGCCCCGACAGGCATCTCACTTCAAGGACCGCCGTCCCGGGCTGCAGGCTTCGTCCATCCCGCAGAGGCGTTGCGAGCCGCTCGTCCAACCATCGCTGGAGGTCGGCGGTCGTGATCTCCCCCAGGTTCCGGTGACCGAAGGCCTGGACGAGACCCTTCAACGTCGACTCCATCCGGTTCCGGGCGTTCTTCGAGCGAAGACTTCCGATGTGCACAAGGTACTCCTGGCTGAACTCCGACAGCGGGATGGATTCCTTGAGCGCCAGACCGCGCAGCTTCGCCTCTTCCACGTCTTCCAGCTTCCTGCGAAGGATGCGCTGCGCCAGCTGTTTGGTGACGGCAGGAGTCCTCCTGCGGTGCCGCTGTCCACGGGCATCCCGGTAGTCGATGCACCAGACGACCTGGCCCGTCGGCTTCCGCAGTCTCGGATCACGGTATACGCGTGCCATGTTTCCTCCCAACATTTCTGGGCTCATTTCATCTGCAGACTGTGTCGAAATAGGACGCACTTGGCGCGCCGCTGCGCGCCCGGATTCCTCCGACCCGTGACCCGCGATTCGATGGTCCGGCCGATTTCTTCAACGTCTGAGGCGTCTCATTCGACCAGAGGAATGTTGCGAGGGCTGCAGTCCCAGAGGGCGCGATCTCGATCACATTTCAGAACTTGCCACTGGCCCAGGCGCGGGAGCTGGCGACGATCTCTTACGGCTGGGATGTCCGGATCGAGGGCACCGGGGTGGGGATCTTCGTTCCTAAGAGATGAATTGCCGGCGAACCCAGGAGGGGCATTCCTCTCCCCCCTCCCGAGGCTCGACGTCTGACGAAGTTTGCGTTTTCCGCCTGGAAGTGTCGACACATCTTGTCGGCCGACCTTACCGTACTACAGATGTAGTACGGCACGCCGTTTGCTGCTCCCACCCGTGGCCCCGGCAACCTGTTGTTCAATGCCGAGCTGAAGACATCCTCCCGAGCGTCCGGGTTGTTCGGCGGAGCCCTTTGGACACTGAGCCATGATGCAGAAACCCCACTGGAGGCTGAGCCTCCTGGGCTGGGGAAGCATGCTCGTCGGGGCGGCGATGCCCCTCGGGGCGTTCATGAACGTGCTCGTGGCGATGCAGTTCTTCTCCCTGGATTGGGCCGGCGATTCGATTTTCCTCACGGTGCTGCTGGGATCAGTTCTGGGGTACGTCAACTGGAGCTGCGGTCGCGGAATCCTGTCGGCACGTCTTTGGGCTTTTGACCGCAGTTGCGTCGCAGGAGGGATGACCTTCGGATACACCGTATTTGGCATCGTCGAGATGGCCACCTCTGGAAGGGATCGAACCCTGCTCATCTTGATCCGGCATGGATCGGAGAACTGGTGGGATTGGTCGTTCAGCCACTTCCAGAACTCAGCGCTTCGGGAAACGCCCTTCTTGGCGTGGTCGGTGATGGGCATAGGCGCAATCCTCCGCTACCCGATGCCAGGAGCCCCGGATCGTTTTTGGAGTCGTGTCACCCGGGCCCTCGGATTGATTCCCGGATTCACCGTCATCGGGATGGCGGGCCGCTCCCTTCACCTCGCATTCGATTCCCTCCTGTCTTCCCAGCGATAGGATTTCGGACGGTACGCGAGGTGTTGCATCCGCAGCTCCATCCCTCGGGCGAAGCGAGGGTGGCGGAGCGGCTGGTCGCCGATTGGCGCCCCGACACCGTCCAATCCGAAAGTCCTGCCCGACGCAAAACCGTACGCTAGCCTGCGATAATTCGTAAGGAGGGGAGGTGTTCTAGAGGGAGATCCTGGTGACTTCGAATCCTAAGCGGGGACGACCATGAAGGTTCGGTTGATGACCGGGGTGTGGTTTCTCTTGGCCGCTGCCGGACCATCGATGGGTGCCAGTTCCACACCTGTTGTTGTCCCCCCGCTCCGGAGGCCTCATGCTTAGCCGGCGCGACATCCTCCGGGGAGCAACCGGCGCGGGAGTCGCCGCGGCTCTGGGCTGCGTTTCCCCAGCCCGGACCGACCTAGTCCGGCAGGAGAACGAACTGCCCGGGACGTCGGATTGGCGCCTGTCGAAAGCCGGCCTGGATCCCAAGACGAAGTACCGGTGCCCGCGCATTGAAGGATACTGTTCCCATACCAGCATTCGAGCCGGCCAGACCCTGGAAGTCTACGTCAGTACGAATCCACCTTCGAGATTCATCCTGGATCTGTACCGGATGGGCTACTACGGAGGCGCGGGCGGGCGGCATCTGGGCCGCTTGGGGCCGCTCCAGGGGGTGATCCAACCCGATCCCGAGGTGGGCAATGAGCGTGTGCGGGAGTGCCGGTGGGAGGCCTCCTTCAAGATCACCATTCCAGACAGCTGGCCGAGCGGCGTCTACCTGGGAAAACTCACCGAAGAGGCCGACGGATTCCAAAGCTATGTCATCTTCATCGTGCGCGACGACCGCGCCTGCGATTTTCTCCTGCAATCCAGCGACTTCACTTGGTCCGCGTACAATCGGTGGCCCAGTCAATGGTCCCTCTATGACGACGGCCACAAGGAATGGTACTGGGGACCGGACGTCCGGGTGAGCTTCGACCGACCCTATGGCCGGTACTGCCAGATTGAAGATTGGCCCCTGTCGCAAGGGTCGGGCGAGTTCCTCTTGTGGGAATACCCGCTGCTCTACTGGATGGAGAAATCCGGGTACGACGTCTCGTACATCTCGAACCTCGACACGCATTTTGATGCCCCCGGACTCCTCCGGGCCCGGGCGTGGATCTCGGCGGGTCACGATGAGTACTGGTCGCGCGAGATGTTTGAGAACATGAAGGCGGCCGTGAAGGCCGGCTTAAACGTCGCTTTCCTGAGTGCGGACACCTGCCTCGGGCTCGTTGATCCATCCGGGCCGCGAGGACGCTCGTTTTCCCGGATTGGGGTCTTCGGTGACGTGAAGCCGCAGGCTCTCAAAGGGTTCCCCGAGATGGCGCGATTTAAGCCCTGCAGGCTCGACGAAGGCGAGCTCCTGGGAAACCGGACGGTGGACCCGGTGATGGG
>DATGFI010000485.1:0-2863 GCA_035309205.1 Planctomycetota bacterium
AGGGGCAAGTTCGGCAGCGCCTGCGCGATCCAGCGGTTGCTGCCGGGATCCCCGAACAGGATCAGGTGGTGCTTCCTGACGTCGTCCTCGGTGACCCGAGCGTCGTCCTTGACGGGGAGCTCTCCCCGGAAGTGATAAGACCATTCCTCGGAGAACTGCCTCAGGATTTCCTCTGATCTGGAATGAACCGCGACGTTCCAGGGCGTTCCCGTGCCTCGCACGCACAGAAAGGAGCCGGCGAAGGCATCGTCGATCGGCCCCTGAAGCCCCGGACGCTTTCCTTCCGTCGGGGGCTTCTGTGTCAAGCTCCACGCCCCGTCGCGATCCTCCACGAGGATGCTTCCCCTTCGGGCGCTCTCCGGGACGGGAATCTCCGTTTTCCCCACCCGGATCCGGACGAGGCCCGTCAGGGGCGGGTGGATCGCGAAGCAGCTGATGTTCCGGGGCTCCGCGATGTCCAGGGTGTCCGGTTCCGACAGGCGCGCGTCGATCTCCGATCGGGCATAGTGCTCCCGGAGCCGGAGGACCTCGAGCCAGAAACAGCGGCTGTATTTCAGCGTCCACGTGACGAACCGGACGTGACGGGGCGAATCGTCCCGTCCTTTGGCGGCGAACTCCCCGACTCGGCGCATCTGCTCGCGGTGCGTGGCAGGGTCGATGACGTGGCCCGTCCCCGGCGAGATCAGGTTCACGGGCTCCAGGCCCTCGGCCTTCAGGGCTCGGCCCATGATCTGGTGGCATTCGAAGAAGACATCCTTTTCACCGATGCATGCCACCGCCGGCACCATCCCCGCATTGGCCGCGTAATCTACCGAGTCGAGCATCGACAAGGTCTTCTCCTGATACGTGGGAAGGGGACCGACCTTCACGAAGGTCTTCAGCGGAGTTTCCGAGAACTGATGGGTATCCACGTACCCGGCGTAGGGCGCGAGCGCGACGAAAACATCCGGGCGCTTCAGGCCCAGATGCCAGGTCCCCGACGCTCCCATGGACATTCCCCGAAGCACGACTCGGCGACGGTCGATCGCGTAGTTTCTGCAGGTTGCCTCGATCGCCTCGAACACGTCGGTCTCTCCCGCCCACCGATAGCCGTTCTCCACCCGGCCCAGGGGATGGAGCTCGATGAAATCCCGTTCAGGACCGCGCGCGCCGGAGTCGTCGCCGTCATCGAATTGGTTGAGAAAGCGGAGCTCGCTCAGGCCGTCGGGGACCTGGCTCCCATGAAGGACCACGTCCAATCGAATCGGGTGTTCGGGGTCGTATGCCGCGGGGATGATGAGACCGTAGGGCTGGATCGACTGGTCCACCCCCGAACGGAATCCCCGAAGGACTTTTCCCTTCTTCCGCGTCCAGGAGCCTTCCCGGTCTTCGGTACGTCGTCGCCCGCGAGCGAGACTCCGCTGGGCCCAGGAGACCGCTTCGGGGCTCAGGTTCGATTGGTATTTCAGCGCCCACTCCACCGCTTTGGCGAAGACCGCCACGTCGGCGTCCCCCGCAGCCCTGAGGCGCAGCTCGCCCCATTCGCGTTCCAGCTGCGGCCGGTCCTGGGTCAGGGGAACCAGCGCGATCCAGAGGCACAACGGTTTGATCATTCAGGAGTTCCCTTCAGTCCATCATCCTGGGGCCCGGGAGAATGCGGTCCGGGGCTCAGTCTTCCTCGACCGCCTTTCCGATTTGGCTGATAACCTGACCGGCAAAGACCCGGGCGCCCCAGGCCTGGCACATGACGAACCCGGCGTGCGGGGCGACGATCTCCATCGGGGCATCGTCGATGCGGGTGAAGTCGTGGAGCCAGGCTACCCTCTCCCCGCGGGCCACGTGCTGTCCCAATCCTGCGCACGGCTCAAAGTGGCCGTCGAACGCCGCCAGCGTCGTCGACGCAGGATCGGAGGTATCGACCAGGATCTGCTCCTTGAAATGGCGGTTGACCGGGGCCGGGCCCCGGAGCTGACCGTGCCGCACGGCCGCCGAGAGCACCCCCTGGCGGCACATCGAGACTCCCTCCGCCTGGAGCGCTTCGCCCCACCCGAACTCGCCTCCGACCGTTGTCTTTCCCAGAGCCTCCGCCGTGCTCGTCAGCAGTCCCGGGGTCGAGTTCTGGTAGAAGAGCATGAACCGGCACCCGAAGCCCCGGGCGGTTTCGATCATCTCCTTCCGCTGCGAAACCTCCTCCACCCGGTGCAGGCTCGCCAGCTGCGGGAAGCGCGCCACCTGTCCGCCGGCGTGAAGGTCGAGCACCACGTGGACGTGGGGGAAGACGATCCGCGTGACGAAATCCGCAATCTTGGAGGTGATGGATCCGCGAGAATCGCCGGGAAAGGCCCGATTGAGATTCATCCCGTCGTCGGGGGTATCCCGGCGTCCGGATTTGAAAGCGACTGCGTTGAGGACGGGAATCAGGATGAGGCGGCCCAGAACCTGTTCGATCGAAAGCTCGTGCGTCAAGTGCTTGAGGGCGGTCGGACCCTCGTACTCGTTCCCGTGCGTCGAGCCGATTGCGACCAAGCCGCGGCCGGGCTTGGCCTGGGGACCGACGAGGACCGTCAGGGGAATCAGGTAGGATCCCCAGAGGGTCGGGTGCTCCAGAGTGACCCAATAGTCCCGCCGACCCGGGCTCTCCAGATCGGCGACCTGCGGCGCCACCGGGACGCGAGCCATGAAAAGCCTCCTAGATCTTTCGTCGGGCCCGGCGACGGGCCCGCGGGCCTGGACCTGCGGAACGGGGGCCTAGGAGCGTGTCTGGCTAATCGTTTTTGAAGGCCCAAGGACACGGAGTATCCTTGGGGTCCCTGACCCTCGGTTTAGTTTTTGGTCCAGCGACCGCGCATCCTGCCGAAGAGCTTCAGCAGGTTGTGCGTCGCAC
>DATGFI010000486.1:0-3532 GCA_035309205.1 Planctomycetota bacterium
GTGCGACGCACAACCTGCTGAAGCTCTTCGGCAGGATGCGCGGTCGCTGGACCAAAAACTAAACCGAGGGTCAGGGACCCCAAGGATACTCCGTGTCCTTGGGCCTTCAAAAACGATTAGCCAGACACGCTCCTAGGCCCCAGCCTTCCGCAATTCCCGAAACTTCCTTTCCCCCCTCTGCATACTATTGTATAGCGAGCCTTTTTTCTGGAGCGGGGACCGTGGCATTTCGGATTTCTCTTCCATCTGCAGGCGCCTTCATCGCCGTGGTATTCGGCGTCGTCGGCGTCGCTCCTCTCCACCCCCAGGCCGCTCCCGCGTCGCAGGATGCGTTCGCGTCCAAGATCCAGCCCCTCCTGGGCAAATACTGCTATAAGTGCCACGGGCCGCAACTCAAGCCCAAGGGCGACCTCAACCTCACCCGGTACGCCTCCGAGTCCGCCATCCGCGAGAACCGCAAGATTTGGAAGGAAGTCCTGACCAAGACGCTGGTCAAGGAGATGCCCCCGGACGACTTCCAGCCCCAGCCTACGCAGGAGGAACGCGACACCCTCTCCCACTTCATCGAGGGGGCCCTGGATCGCGTCGACCCGAACGCCCCGAGGGTTGCCGGCCGGGTGGTGTCCCACCGCCTCAACCGCATCGAGTACCGCAACACCATCCGCGACCTGCTCGGCGTCGACTACAATCCGTACAACGACTTTCCCCACGACGACGTCGGCTACGGCTTCGACAATATCGGCGACGTGCTGTCGATGCCCCCGTTGCTCCTGGAGAAGTACGTGGCGGCCGCCCGAAAGATCGCCGACCAGGCGGTCGTCGGGAAAGAGAAGGACCGGCTGATCTTCATCGCCAAGCCCGGAGCGGCGGACCCCTCCGGTAAGCCCAAACCCAATCGCGATCTCGCCAAGGATTGCCTCACGAAGCTCGGGACCCGTGCGTTCCGGCGGACCGTCCAGTCGGACGAAATCGAGCGGCTCCTCAAGCTTTACGACGCGGGCGAGAAGATGGAGGGCGGCGACTTCGAGAAGGCGATGAAGCTGCCCATCCGTGGCCTCCTGGTCTCCCCGAACTTCCTGCTGCGCATCGAGGCGGAGGGCTTCGCGGATACCTATCCGCTGGCCCCCTTCGAGCTCGCCAGCCGCCTCTCCTACTTCCTCTGGAGCAGCATGCCCGACGACGAGCTTCTGGAGCTCGCCAGGACCGGGAAAATCCTCAATCCCAAGGAGCTCGAAACCCAGGCGATCCGCATGCTGAAGGATCCGAAGGCCTTCGCGCTGGCGGAGAACTTCACGCCCCAGTGGCTCCAGATTCGCCGCCTGGAGGACATGAAGTTCGACTCCGGCCGCTATCCGTCCGCCGACACCCAGTTACGCAAGGACATGATCCAGGAGACCGTGCTCTTCTTCGAAGCCGTCATGAAGGAGGACCTGAGCGTCCTCACGTTCCTGGACGCCGATTTCACGTTTGTTAACGATCGCCTGGCCACCCTCTACGGCCTGGTGGGCGGCGGCAACTTCCAGAAGATCAAGCTGTCCGATCCGCGCCGCGGCGGCGTGCTGACGATGGCGGCGGTGCTCGCGGCCACGTCGGACCCGGACCGGACGAGCCTGGTGAAGCGCGGGAAGTGGGTGCTGGAGACGATCCTGGGGACGCCTCCGCCCCCGCCGCTTCCGGACGCCGGAGAGCTGAAGGACGAGACCGACCTGGACCGGAAACTTTCCCTGCGCCACCGTCTGGAGAAGCACCGGGCCGACCCGAGCTGCGCGGCCTGCCACAAGCGGATGGACCCCATCGGCTTCGCGTTCGAGAACTACGACCCGATAGGGGCGTGGCGCGACGCCGACGGCCCCCATCCGATCGACACGGCCGCGAGCCTCCCGGACGGCAGCTCCTTCAAGGGGCCGGTCGAGCTGAAGGCCTTGATCCTCTCCCGGAAGGACGATTTCATCCGCTGTCTCACGGAGAAATTGCTGACCTACGCGCTGGGGCGGGGCGTAGAGTATTACGACGCATCGACCGTGAAGGGAATCCGTCGTGCGGTCGCGGATCGGGGGTACCGGATGTCGGCCCTGGTCCTGGAGATCGTGCGAAGCTACCCGTTCCAGTTCCGTCGGGACCGCTCGGGCGGCGGCGAAGAGGTGAAGGATGACTAGGCAGATCTCGCGGCGCACGGTCCTCCGAGGCTTGGGGGTCGCGGTCGCGCTTCCTGCGCTCGAGGCGATGACCCCCGTTCGGGCCTTCGCCGGCGAGACCCCGAAGCCCCCTCTCCGCATGGCGTTCTTCTCGATCCCCAACGGCGTCAACAATGCCTATTGGTTCCCCAAGGACGTGGGATCGACCTACGTCCTTCCCAAGACGCTGGCTCCGATGGAGCCCGTGAAAGACGATCTCCTGGTGATCTCCGGCCTCGCCCACGACAAAGCCAAGGCCAACGGGGACGGACCGGGCGACCATGCCCGGTCGAATGCCACCTACCTGACCGGCTGCCAGGCGAGGAAGACCGACGGCAGGGACATCCGCGCGGGCATCTCGGTGGATCAGCTCGCAGCCGAAAGGCTCGGCGCCAAGACCCGGCTGGCATCGATCGAGCTGGGATGCGAAAAGGGCGCGATGGCGGGTAACTGCGACTCCGGCTACAGCTGCGCCTACTCGTCGTCGATTTCGTGGAAGTCCCCGACGCTGCCGATGCCCAAGGAAATCAACCCGAGATCCGTCTTCACCCGCCTCTTCGGCGACCCCAACCAGCTCGCGGAGGAGCGCGACCGGGCCAAGCAGGCGATGTACCGGCGCAGCGTCCTGGACCTGGTGAGCGCCGACGCGAATACGCTCGATCAGGACCTGGGTCTGGCCGATCGCCGAAAGCTCGAGGAGTATCTCGAGGCCGTGCGCAGCGTCGAGAAGCAGATCCAGGCCGCCGAGAAGGAGGAATCCCGGCGGATGCCCGCCATGGAGGCTCCCGACGGCATTCCGGGCGAGTTCCCGGCCTACGTGAAGCTGATGCTGGACCTCCTGGTCGTCGCGTTCCAGAGCGACACCAGCCGGATCGCCACCTTCGTGATGGCCAACGAGGGCTCAAACCGGACCTTTCCCTGGATCGAGGTGCGCGACGGGCACCATTCGCTCTCCCATCACGGCGGAAACGTCGAAAAGACCGAGAAGATCCAGAAGGTCGACCAGTTCTACGTCGAGCAATTCGCGTACTTCGTGCGGCGGATGAAATCCATTCCGGAGGGCGACGGGAGCCTTCTGGACAACTCCATGCTGGTCTATGGCGGCGCCATCGGGGACGGCAACCGTCACAACCACGACGAGCTTCCCATCCTTGTTGCCGGCAAGGCTCAGGGGACGATCGTGACCGGCCGCCACCTGCGATATCCGCGCGGGACGCCGTTGTGCAATCTCTTCCTTTCGATGCTCGACCGCGTGGGCGTCAAGGAGGAGACGTTCGGCGACGGCACGGGGCGCCTGAGCGACCTGGGGACCTGAGCCCGGGTGCGCCGATCGCCGATGGTTCTGCTGGCGCTCCTCG
>DATGFI010000487.1:0-4061 GCA_035309205.1 Planctomycetota bacterium
TTGGGCACCACCGGGTGCAAGGCGGTCGTCTTCGACGAGGGCGGCAAGATGCTCTCGTCGGCCTACCGCGAGTACCCGCTGAAGTTCCCCCAGACGGGGTGGATCGAACTCGACTCCCACCGCGTGATGGCATCCGCCAAGGAGGTCATCCGCGAAGCCGCGCACCAGGCGAAGAAGGACCCGATCCGCGCGCTGGCCGTCGCCTCCCAGGGCGAAGCAGTGACGCCGGTGGGCGCCGACGGGAAGTTCCTTCACAACGGCATCGTCACGTTCGACGCCCGCACCGCGCCGCTGGTCGAGTGGTGGGAACGGAAGCTGCCGCGGCAGAGGATCTTCGAGATCAGCGGCATGCCGCTCCACGGGATGTACACGGCGTCGAAGATCGTCTGGTGGCAGCTGAACCGTCCCGAGATCTTCGCCCAGGCGAGGCACTTTCTGTGCTACCAGGACCTCCTGATCCAGCAGCTCGGGCTCCCGCCGGCGATCGACCTTTCCCTGGCGGCCCGGACGATGCTCCTCGACATCGACAAGGGCGCCTGGTCCGGCGAACTCTGCGGGGCGGCCGGCATCGACCCGGAGCGCCTGGCGACGCCCCTTCCGTCGGGGAGGGTGATCGGCGAGATCGGGACCCGGCAGGCCAAGGCTTTCGGACTGCCTCCGGGGGTCGTCGCCGTGACCGGCGGCCATGACCAGCCCTGCGGCGCGCTCGGCGCGGGCGTGGTCGAGGACGGCGTCGGGACCTATGCGACGGGGACCGTCGAATGTATCACCCCCGCCTTCAAGGAGCGCGTGGTCGATCCGCGCCTGCTCGAGAACAACATCGCCTGCTATCCCCACGTGGTCCCCGGCCTCTTCGTCGCGCTCACGTTCAACTTCACCGGCGGTTCGCTGCTGAAGTGGTATCGCGACACCTTCGCGGTCGGCGAGAAAGAGGAGGCCCGGAAGCTGAAGAAGGACGTCTATGACCTCATCCTCTCCGGGATCCCCAAGGAGCCGACCTCCATCTACATCCTGCCGCATTTCACGGCGACGGGCACCCCGCACTTCGATACGAACTCCAAGGGGGTGATCGCGGGATTGCGGCTGTCGACCACGCGCGGAGAGATCGTGCGGGCGGTCCTGGAGGGCGTGACGTACGAGATGGCGCTCAACGCCCGGGTGCTTCGCGATTGCGGAGCGGAGATCGAGTCCTTCCGCGCGATCGGAGGCGGAGCCAAATCGGCGGCCTGGATGCAGCTGAAGGCGGACCTGCTCGGCAAGCCGGTACACGCGATGCGCGTGTCGGAAGCGGTCTGCCTGGGGGCGGCCATTCTGGCCGGAGCGGCGACGGGCCGCTACTCCACCGCGCGGGAAGCCTCGCTCAGGATGTCCAAGATCGAGCGCACCTACCGGCCGGACCCGCGGAAATCCGCGGTGTATGCCGAGCGTTTCGGGCACTACCGCGAACTGTACCCCGCGCTCAAGCACTGGCTGCACACGATCTGATCGCATTCCCCGTGATCTTTCCGCGCGGGCAGACTAGAATTCATCGGCTAGCTCGAATTAGCAGAGGAGGATGCCATGTCCCGCAAAACCCTCGAGGCCCGCTACAGCCTCTTGAAGGAAGAGTGGGGCGAGAAGGGGATCGACGTGGACGCCGTCGCCCGGCGGGCCATGGCGCTCCGGATCGAGACCCCCAGCTGGGCCTACGCCAATTGCGGGACCCGCTTCGGCGTGGTCCAGGACCCGGCGGCGCCTCGCACCGCCTATGAGAAGGTCGCCGACGCCGCCCAGGTCCACAAATTCACCGGGATCACCCCCGCCGTCGCGGTCCACGTCCTCTGGGACAGCGTTCCCGACTGGGCCGACCTCCAGCGGCACGCGATCGATCAGGGCATCCGCATCGGAGCCATCAACCCCAACCTCTTCACGGAGCCCCAGTACAAGTTCGGGTCGATCTGCTCGGCCGATCCCAGGATCCGCCGAGCCGCGGTCGAAAATATGAAAGCCTGCGTCGATATCGGCACGGCCGTCGGGTCCGGTGTGCTGTCGCTTTGGTTCGCCGACGGCACCAACTATCCCGGCCAGGGCGATTTCCGGCGCCGCAGGGCGTGGATGGAGGACTGCCTCGCCGAGGTCTATGCCCACCTGCCTCGATCGATGCGCATGCTTCTGGAGTACAAACTGTTCGAGCCGGCCTTCTATCACACGGACATCGCGGATTGGGGCATCGCCCATCTCCTGGCGACGAAGCTCGGCGACCGGGCGCAGGTTCTCGTCGACCTGGGCCACCACGCCCACGGAACGAACATTCCCTGGATCGTCTCGACCCTCATCACCGAGGGCAAGCTGGGAGGCTTCCATTTCAATGACCGGAAGTACGCGGACGACGATCTGACGACCGGGTGCATGAATCCGTACGAGCTCTTTTTGATCTTCAATGAGCTCGTTGCCGGGCAGACCGATCCTCCGCGGAGCGCCGACGTCGTGTTCATGATCGACGAGATGCCGGTGATCAAGCCGCGGATCGAGTCGATGATCCAGTCTGCGGTCAACCTGCAGGAGGCCTACGCGAAGGCGCTCCTGGTCGACCGTCGGGTGCTGGAGGAGGCTCAAGATGCCAACCGCATCATCGACGCCGAGGAGGTGATTCGCGCGGCGTGGACGGCGGACGTGAAGCCAATCCTCGAGTTCGCTCGGTTGAAGCTGGGGCTGAATCCCGACCCCCTGGGGGCGTTTCGAAAGAGCGGCTACTACGGAAGAATCCTGGCGGAACGCTCCGCCGCCGCCCGGCCGAACTCCAGGAGCCACCGGGCCAAGGTCTGAGGAGGAGCCGCGCCCAGGGGGCGAACACCCGGGGCCGGTCGGTCTGGGGCGCCTTCCGCGGGCATCCGTCGGGCCGGGAAGCTTTCCGGGGGGCGCGCGGAACCTCGGGGCTTGGTCTAGGCGAAGTCGCCCGCCCCGATCAGGTGAGGGTTGCGCAGAGCCTGGACCCATGCGGCGTAGGCTTCGTGGTACCTGCGGCGACTTTCGGCCAGATCATGCCGCAGCTTCACCACAAGGTCCTCGGACCGGCCCTTGAGCCGTGCGCGCTCCTCGGCCCATTCCGCCTTGATGGCGTTCCAGGTGTCGAGCATGCGCTCGAGCTTCTCCCGTGCGATGCGAAGCTTCTCCGCCGCGTGCGGATGGGATTTCAGGCGGGCCTCGGCGCGCTTGGCCTGCATCCGCAGCTTCGCCTTCAGGATCACCGGTTCGGGGGTCCGGATCAGATTCTTCGCCAGCCCGACCACCGTGAATCCATTGAGGATCCATTTCGTCGGATCGTACTCCCAGGGATTGACGCCGTTGCGATAATCGGCCGAGAACGTGTGGTGGAAGTTGTGGAAGCCCTCCCCCATCGTCAGGAAGGCGGTGAACCAGCTGTCGCGGGACGAGTCATCGTCGGAGTACGGCTGGCTGCCCCAGATGTGGGCGACCGAATTGATGCTGAACGTCGAATGGTAGAAGAACACGGTCCGGAGGAAGCCTCCGATGATCAGTCCGCCCCAGGCGTCGCCGCAGAGGGCGCCGATCGCGGTCGGCAGGCCGAACCCCGCCACCAGAGCGACCAGTCCGTAGTAGTTGTGCTGAAAGCGGATCCAGGGGTCGCGCTCGAGGTCGCCCACCTTCGTGATGCCCTGGGAGGCGGGATCCTTCGTGAGGATCCAGCCGATGTGAGCCCACCAGAAGCCGCGCTTGATGTTGTAGGGATCCTGGTCTTCGTCGATGTACGCGTGATGGCGACGATGGTCCGACGCCCACTTCAGGGCGGACGACTCAAACGACGCCGCGCCGAAGATCAGGTAGAAGACCTTCAGGATCGGATGGGCATCGTAGGTACCGTGCGCGAAGAGACGGTGGTAGCCGCCGCTGATGCCGAAGCAGGTGAGGAAGAGGAACACCAAGGCGATGACGATCGCCGACAGGCTGAATCCGTGCAGCGTGGCGTAGAAGTAGGTGCCCACGGCCGCCAGGACATGCGTGCCGATGATGAAGCTGGCAATCGGCCAGTGTATGGTCTTCCACCAGGGAGGAGTTTGATT
>DATGFI010000488.1:0-8372 GCA_035309205.1 Planctomycetota bacterium
CCGGCCGCTTCTCGTCATCAGCCGAGTTTCCTCCGAAGTTGCCGACAGCTCGAACGATGTTCCCAGCACCGTCGTTTCGGCGTGGGGGGTCAGGATTCCGAACGGTCGACCCGTAGCCTGGGGCGTCACGTCGCAGCGCACGGCCCCTTCCCGGAGCTCCAGCCGTGCGCGGCCCTCATCCCGGAATCGGATCTCGGTCTTTTCGAGCAGGACCACTCGGGATCCATCCCCGTATCGCAGTTCCGTCGCCGCGTCCGCGGCCGTGACGACTCGGTCTCCGGCCTGCATCTCGTGCATTTCCGCCAGGGGCACTCTGCGATCGTTGCGCACGACGAACGCCGAGCCCCGCAGCGCGGAGACTGTCGCGTCGATCGGGACCTGGCCGCGCACGAACAGGGCTACACCGGCCGCGATCAGGACGGCGGCCGCCGCGGAGGACCAGATCAGGATGCGGCGGCGGCCCAGCGCCGGATTCTCCATTCCCTGGAGAACCCCGTGGGCGGACTGCAGGAGCGCGTGGACTTGGCAGTAGTCCAGATAGAACTGCCGCGCATCGGGATGGTCCTTCAGGATTTCCGACAGACGCCTTGCGCGTGCGCCGTCGAGCTGCCCCTCGGCCATCTCGCCCAGGAGGGCCTCGAGTTCGGGACGGATCTCCTCGCAGGGCGTCGACATTAGGCGCTCCCCTCGGCGTATCGATCCACGCAGTGCATCAGGCGCTGCCGAATCCGGAACAGCGTCTGCATGACCGCATTGGCGGTCGTTCCGCGATCGGTGGCAATCGACTGCAGCGGCGTCCCCTCCGCATACCGCTTCCGGATCATCTCGCGGTGCTCGGGTGTCAGTTTTTCCAGGCAACCGGTCAGGCGCTCCTGCCGACGATCGAACATGTCGTCGCATTCCCGGGCGCCGGTAGACAGCACCTCCAGCATGTCGTCCTCGAAGACCAGCCGATCGCGGATCTGGCGCTGGCGCCAGGCCATCACCTGGAAGTGGGCGACCCGGAAGGCCCAGGCCTTGAAGTTGGAGCCGGGGCGGAATTCCCG
This sequence comes from Planctomycetota bacterium, assembly GCA_035309205.1. GTDB lineage: Bacteria > Planctomycetota > MHYJ01 > MHYJ01 > JACPRB01 > JACQFK01. The sequence continues at coordinate 1,047 of DATGFI010000488.1, forward strand.
GCTATCCCTCCAGAGGACGACATTGACCTCCTGGAGCACGTCATTGGCGGCGTCGGGATTGCCGAGCAGAGAGAAGACGTACGCGAAGAGGCGGCCCTGATGCTCGGTCATCAGGCGGACAAAGTCGTCCGAATCCCGGGAACCCCTGGAACCCACCTGGCCTCCTTCGTTGAAGGAGAATAGCGCCCAGGCGGGGGATCTTACGACAGATCCGCGTAAGATTCGGTCCCCTGCCGTTATGAGCTCCCGGACCCGAAGAAGGAGCCGACGCATGGACTCCCGTCTCAGCCGATTCGACGCCGTGCAGTATCGCGACCATCTGAAGGGGATCGACCGCCGCAGCATGCTTCGCGCGGGGATGCTGGGCGCGGCGGGTCTGGCCCTCCCGGACCTACTCCGCTGGGAGGCCTTCGCCGACGAAGCGGGTCATCCGACGAAACGTGCCTCATCGGTCATCATCCTGTGGATGCGGGGCGGCCCGAGCCAGCACGAGACCTGGGATCCGAAGCCCGATGCGCCGAGCGAAATCCGCGGTCCCTTCGGCGCCATCCCCACGCGGGTGCCGGGACTGCGGATCAGCGGACTGTTGCCTCGATCGGCATCGATCATGAGTAAATGGTCCATCATCCGTTCGTTGCATCACGAGGACGCCGGCCATTCCGGCGCGGACCAGATCTGCTTCACGGGCTATCCCGCCGGACCCAGCGTCGACGTCAACGTCGCGCCCAGCTGCGGCTCGATCGCCAGCAAGCAGCTCCAGGGCCGGAATCCCCGGCTGCCCGCCTACGTCATGATCCCTCGCGCGGTTCCGGGGACGGAAGCCGCCTATCTGGGCCCGGCCTATCGCCCGTTTGAGACCCAGGCCGACCCTGCCCAGGACGGACCCTTCGTCGTCCCGAATCTCCAGGCGCCAGCGGGACTTTCAGTCGAGCGCCTTTCGGGACGCCGCCAGCTCCTGGGCGAACTCGACGGCCTTCGCCGAACGGTGGATCAGAGCGGCGCCATGGAGGCAATGGACGAGTTCCAGCAAAAGGCCTGGGAGATCGTCACCGGGCCCGAGGCCCGGCGCGCTTTCGATCTGGAGGCCGAGCCGATGAAAATCCGGGAGCGCTACGGCTTCCATCCCGAATTCAAGGCGCCGACGTCCGACCGCTGTGGCTGCCCCGCATGGTCCCAGCGCATCCTCCTGGCCCGCCGCTTGGTGGAGTCGGGCGTCCGGCTGGTCACGGTCGACCTGCGCTGGTGGGACACCCACGTCGAGGGCATCGAGAGCATGCGGGACGGATTCGCGACGCGCTGGGACCAGGCCTATACGGCGCTCATCGAGGATCTCGAGCAGCGCGGACTCCTGGACAGCACGATGGTCCTGGCCTGGGGCGAGTTTGGGCGCACGCCTCAACTCAATGCCAGGAACGGCCGCGACCATTGGCCCGGCGTGTTCTCCGCGGCCATCGCCGGTGGCCGCATCCAGGGCGGACGTGCAATCGGCGCAAGCGACGCCAAGGGAGCCTACCCGGCCGAGAATGCGAAAGCTCCCCAGGACGTCCTCGCCACGATCTATCACCATCTGGGAGTGGACATTCACGCGGAGTATCCGGATCATTCCGGACGGCCACATCCGGTGCTTCCGTTCGGCCGGCGGATCGAGGAGCTCTTCTGACATGAACCTGCTGCTGGCGTCCCTCCTGCTTTTGCCGGCGCCGACGGACGCCTCCGTCCTGAAAGAGATGCTGGAGCTGGCCGCTGCAGCACCGGCGGACGAGCTCCGCAGCCGCCTCGAATCGATGGCGAAGAAGATCCAGGACCCCGAGCTCCGCGGGAAGACCGAGGGAGCGGTCGAGGACCTTGTGAAGGCCGCCGGCCTGCACGCCCGGGTCGCCGGGCTGGTTCGTGAACTCGCGGAAATCGGGGGCAAGACGACCCTCGAAGCCGGAGGTCCGGCATGGATGCGCGATCTGGCCGGCGGGGAGTCGATGCGCGTCTTCGACCGGCTGGTCGGCGTCAGCCTCTACATGAACGTCAATGCCCACGCCAAGGATTACAAGCTCAACGCGAAGATCGGCGACGAGTGGGTCGACCGCCTGGCGGGGCTGCCGGATCTACGCTCGGTCGATCTGGAAAACACGAACGTCAAGGGGGCGGGGCTACGGGCGGTGGGGACCCTGAAGACGGTCGAATCGGTCAATCTCACCCTATGCCCCGTGACCGACGAACCGCTGGCGGCCTTCTCGGGCCTGACGAGACTCCGGGTGCTCGGGCTGGCGTCGACCCAGGTCACCGGCACGGGGATGAAGCATCTGCAGGAACTCCGGAAGATCGAGAGCCTGAACCTTCACTACACCCCCGTGAACGACTCCGGCCTGGAATGGATCGGCAAGTTGTCGAGCCTCATCCGGCTTGAGATCGTGCACACCCAGTTCACCGACGCGGGCGCGAAGTTCCTCTCGGGGCTGGCGAATCTGGAGCGGCTGCAGCTTGGCAGCCGGAAGGCGACGGGCGCCGCGCTCGCGGGGCTGCGCGAGCTCCCCCGGCTCCGCGAGCTGGACGTGCATGACGGACTCATGACGGTGGAGGGGTTCGGCAACATCGCCGGGCTGGAACATCTGCGGGTTCTCCGAGTCTACGGCGGCGGGGCCGGCGACGAAGGCCTGCGGTCCCTCTCCGGCCTGAAGGAGCTGGAAGTCCTGGTCCTCGAGGGCATCGGCGTCACGGATCCGGGCCTCTCGCGGCTGGCCGCCCTTCCCAACCTACGCAAGGTCACGGTCCACGAACAAAAAGTGTCCGAAACCGCCCTGTCCGCGCTGCGGGCAGCCTTGCCCGCCGCCGAAATCCTTCGGTGAGCTCCCCGTTCCGTTTCAGACGGCGGGCGCGTCGATCCTCGGGGCGACGTTCAAGGCGGGGAAAGCACCGACCCGGCAGTAGGAGGGAACCCAGCTCTTCGCGATGACGTCCGGGGCCATCGTGCTGTAGTCGAAGGTCATCCCGTCCTGGATCATCCCCTCCACGTCGAAGAGGAGTTTCGACTCAGGGATGTCCCGAAAGAAAAGCCGGTACATGGGAACCACCATGAGCCGGGATAGCGCAAGCCCGATGGGTCCCATGAAGTTTCGGCGCTGTCCGACATGAGCCAGCTCATCGATCATGATCTCGCGCAGGAGCAGGCGGACCCGTTCGCGGGCTTCCGGCTCGTCTTCGAAGACGTCATCCAGGAGGCGGTCGATGTGCCGGTACAACGTCAGCCCCATAAGCTCGCTCACGAAAGCGGGCGGGGACATCAACCCTTCCGGGAATTTCGGGAAGATCCGGTAGACCCGTCCCATCCACTTTCCCAGAGGAACCCACTCGACCCGGTCGAGCTGAAACGTGCGGAACATCTCGTGAAAAAGCCGGATATGGCAGAACTCCTCGCACAGATGGTACCGGCTGATCCGGTCCGTCGTCGTCCGGGACTGGGCCATGCTCGGAATGCCGTCCCAGGCGGCGGAAATGCCGACCCACTCGTGGCGCGCGAATTTGTAGAGAAAGGTCAGCAGGAGTGTCTTGCGATCGAGCTTCTCCGGAGCATCGGCCATCTGGACATAGTTGCGGTAGAAGCGCTCCGGATCGACCAGGGGCCGGCGGGAACGGATGGGCTTGCGCTGAAACCCCTCGAGCGTCTCCTTCTTCAGGGAGAGATTCTTCTCGTCCTCCAGGATCGTACCGGAATGATCCTGGCTGTAGGCCCAGTAGTCTTCGAAGTTGTCGAGCCGTTGGCGCCCCGTCGCGGGGCTGAAGATCGAGCGGTATTTCGCGGAGCAGGTCGAGACATTCATGACTCCAGGATACCAAAAATCCGCCGGGATCGCGGAGAGGCAGGCCAGAAAGTTCGAGGCCGCCGAGGGAGGTTTTAGGGGATCTTTACATGAGGGTCGGGATCCGAACGCGCCCGAAGCCTCACTTGGGCCCGAACAAAGCGCGGATCCGCTTCAGATAGACTTCATTCGGCGGGGTCCACTTCAGCTCGACCTTCGGCAACTCCGCGCGCAGGCGTTCGACGTCCGATGCCGGCAGGTCGATCCCCTCGAGCGTCAGTTGCTTCAGGTCCGGCAGCTGCTTGAGCTGAAGCAGGAGGTCGGGCTTCAGCCGCGCCTCCTCCAGCTGCAGGGTTTCGAGAGACTTCATCTCGACGAGAATCGCGAGCGTCTCGTCCGAGAGGCTGGTGGGCGGCGCATAGGCGAGCCGCTGACCCAGCGTCAGACTCCTCAGCTGCTTGAGCGCTCTCAGCGACTTCATCCCTTCGAGGGTGGAGCCGGCATGCCAGGTACGGAACTCCCGGAGCTGGGTCAGCTTCGACACGGCGGCCATGCCCTCATCGCCGAACGACAGCGATCCTGCCACCGTCAGGCTGATCAGGCGGGGGAGGTCCGCCAACCGCGCCAAGCCGACTCCGGTGAAGGACTTTCCCGGGTGGAAGAACTTCAGCACCCGGAGGCTCTTGAGAGCGGCGAAGCCCTTCACTCCCTCGTCGCTGACCGTGGACAGGTTCGTCTGGAACGTCTCCAGTTCGAGCAGACCGGCCAGGAGCGGCAGCGTCGAGTCGCTCAGGCCTGCCCCCATCGACAAGCTCTTCAGGTGCGACAGCTGGCCCAGCTTCCTGAAATCGTCCGCTGTCCAAGTCGAGCAGTCATTGGCGTCGACGGAGACGACCAGTCCCCTGGACTCGGTGACCTTCCCGCCTTTGTCCCGCAGCAGGGCGGCGACATCCTGATCGTCGGCTGAACCGAACACCGCCAGAAGGAATCCCAGCGTCGGAATCATGGAGGCCCCCCAGAGCTCTTACGATCGCCCGGATCGTTCCGTTTCCATCGATTGAACTTGGAAATGCCCGGCACTTCCTTTATATAGGGATCCATGATGAAAACCTTCTGGCTCCTCCTGATCGGCCTGACGGCCCTCTGGCCGCAGGACCCGGCGGCCGAGACTCCGAAGACCCCGGCCGCCGCGCTCCAGCCCTTCATCGACCGCCACGTCCTGGCGGGTGCGGTCACGCTGGTCGCTACCAAGGACAAAATCCTCAGCCATGAAGCAGTCGGATTCATGGACGTCAAGGCGCAGACGCCGATGCGGCCCGACGCCCTCTTCTGGATCGCCTCCCAGTCCAAGCCGATCACGGCGACGGCGGTCCTCATGCTCGTCGACGAGGGGAAGCTCGCCCTCGATGATCTCGTGGAGAAGTATCTGCCCGAGTTCAGGGGCCAGATGGTCGTCGCCGAGCAGGACCCGAATCACGTCCTTCTCCGCAAGCCCGTGCACCCCATCACGGTGCGCAACGTCCTGAGCCATACGAGCGGCCTGAGGTTCAGCTCTCCGATGGAGCAGCCGACCCTCGACGCCCTGACGCTGAAGGACGCCGTGCGCAGCTATGCGATGCTGCCGCTCCAGTTCGAGCCCGATTCCAAGTACCAGTACTCCAACGCGGGCATCAACACCGCGGCCCGCATCCTTGAGGTGCTGAGCGGCATGAAGTACGAGGAATTCATGCAGAAACGGCTCTTCGATCCGCTCGGCATGAAGGACACGACCTTCTGGCCCAGCGACGAGCAGGTGGCGAGGCTGGCCCGGTCGTACAAGCCCAATGCCGCCAAGGACGGGCTCGAGGAGACGACGGTCGGCCAGCTCACCTATCCGCTGACCGATCGCCGACGCCAGCCGATGCCCGCGGGCGGCCTCTTCTCGACCGCGGTCGACGTCGCCCGCTTCTGCCAGATGATCCTCAATGGCGGCGAACTCGGCGGACGCCGCTACGTCTCCGAAGCCGCGGTGAAGCAGATGACCGTCAAGCAGACGGCCGAGGCGCTCAAGGACGGGTACGGCCTGGGCTGGTCCACCAACGGCGGCAACTTCGGCCACGGCGGCGCCTTCGCGACGAACATGAACATCGATTCGGGCCGCGGCCTCATCACCGTCTACATGATCCAGCATTCGGGCTTCCCCGGCGACGGCGGCAAGGCCCAGGGCGCCTTCAGACGCGCGGCGGAGAAGCTCTTCGGGAACTAGGCGGGTGAGGGGACCCTAGTCCAGGACGCGGGCGAACACCTGGACAAACTCGCGCACGTCCTCCTCGGTCGTGTCCCAGGAGCACATCCAGCGGACGACCGACGCGGCTTCGTCCCAGGTATAGAAGAAGTATTTCCGTCGCAGGGGAGCGATCGCCCGGCGGGGGATCTGGACGAACACGCCGTTCGCTTCGACCTTCTGGACGACCTGGACGCCGCGGATCCGGCGAACCCGGGATTCGAGGAGCTTCGCCATGCGGTTGGCATGGAGGGCATTGCGGCGCCAGAGATCGTTCGACAGCAGGGCCTCCAGCTGCGCCGAAAGAAAGCGCATCTTCGACGCCAGCTGCATCCCCTGCTTCCGGAGAAACTTGAAGTTCTCGATCAGGTCCTTCCGAAAGAGCACGACCGCGTCCGCCGCGAGCAGGCCGTTCTTCGTCCCGCCGAACGAGAGCGCGTCGACGCCGAGGTCGCGGGTCGCCTGTCGCAGCGTCTGCCCCAGCGAGACCGCCGCATTGGAGATCCGCGCCCCATCCATGTGCAGCACCATCCCGCGGGCATGGGCGAAGCGGGCCAGCGCCTCGACCTCCCGGGCCCGGTAGACCGTGCCCAGCTCGGTGGATTGCGCGATGGAAATGACGCGCGGCTGGACGTGATGCTGGTCGCCGATGCCGTGACAGGCGGCCTCCACGGCCCGCGGGGTGAGCTTGCCGTCGGGCGTCGCCAGCGGGAGGAGCTTGCAGCCCGTCCACGCCTCCGGCGCCCCGCACTCGTCGACCTGGATATGCGACGCCTCCGAACAGATCACCGCCTGATGGGATTGCGCAAGCGCCTTCAGGCAGAGCACATTGGCGCCCGTCCCATTGAAGACCGGGAAGACTTCGGCTCCGGCGCCGAAATGCTCGCGGAAGGAGCGCTCGGCGGAACGGGTGTAGGGATCGTCGCCGTAGCCGACGACGTGGCCCCGGTTCGCGGCGGCCACGGCATGGAGGACCTCGGGATGGATGCCCGCGTTATTGTCGCTCGCGAAACTTCGGCCGCTGCCCATGGCGGGACACTGTAGCTTAGTCCGCGTCGATGCGGTAGAGGGAACGCGAGCCCCGAAGATAGAGCTCCCGGCCCACCAGGACAGGCGACGCGTCGACACCCTCGGCGAGTCGGTTCGACGAGAGCACCTGGAAGGTCGGGCCCTGCCGGAGGACGAGCGTGGTCCCGTCGCGGCCGACGACATAGATCTTTCCCGCGGCGCCCGCGAGCGAGGCATAAATCGTGTCGATCCCGGGCAGGCGCT
>DATGFI010000489.1:0-5821 GCA_035309205.1 Planctomycetota bacterium
GAGGACCTTGTACGCGCCGAACATGGTCCCGATCAGCGGGTCGGCAGCGGGGTCCGTGGGAGCCGCGGCTGGCTCGGGTCCGGCCGACCCCGGCCGGAACCGGTTCAGCGACGAATCCTCGAGCTCGATCTTCAGGAACGCCAGGATCTCCCGCGCGTTCGCCGGGTTGCCGGCCCGTCCCTCCCGGACGTCCCGCTCCACCCGGTCGAGATCCAGAGTTACGTAGTACAGCGGATCCAGCTTCACGCCGGACTCGATTATGCCGACGGGAATTGTGCCGTCCCGCTCGTTGATCTGGATCAGCGTTTCGCAGGAACGTTCGAAGTCCTCGACCGGACGCCCCACGGATTTCTCGAGCGCGTCCCTCAGGCGCGGCAACAGCCCGTGGACTTGAGCCTTGAGGTAGAGCGTTTTCAGGAATTCGGTCGATCCTTTCCGGAAGCAATCGGCGCCGAAGCGTTCCGACCAGAGATTCTCCAGGCCCGCCTTATCCTCGCGAAGTTTTCCGATCGCCTCGAGGCGCGCCGCCGGGGTGGGCAGGGCGGGAGCCACCGGCGCGGGCGGCGGAGGGAGCAGCGGCGATTCGACGACCGGCCGCGGTTTGGGCGTTTCGGGAGCAGTCGGGAGCCGGATCGCGGAGGTCCGGGCTTCGGGAGACAGGATGTAGGCCAGGCGGCAGCGGGTCGTGGACGTCAGCCGGGGATCAAACGGATTCGAATCACTGGTAAGTTTCCCCTGGCGGACGAGCAAGCAGATCGTTTCATCGAAGTGGGCTTCGCACGGGAAGTCTCCCGACGCGATGCGTCCGAGGATTTCGTTTCCGGTCCACGAGACCGTCTCGCCGATGAGCACGGCGATGATGCGAGGAATGATCGAGTCCGGGGTCTCGTGGCACATAACGTTGCACGCGAATCAGATCCCTTTTCAGGTCGGTCCATACCCCGGTGGTTCCCTTTTTACCCATAATTGGCAACCGTTGCAAGGCCGCGCTCCGGGCGACGACTACTGTCGGAATCCCGGCGCGCGTGCTTCCGCCAGGGGGGTTCCCGGCTGGAGGATGGCCAGCTCCAGGGCCGCGGCCGCGCGCTGCCGCTGGCGTCCCGTTTTGAGGATCTCCCGGACGGACGCGGCGCTGATCTCCTTGCCGACTAGGTAGCGCCGGCCGGCCGCATACCGCGATTTCTGAGCGTCCCACCACACTCGGAGTCGAGGGGGATGGGGCCAGGGAAGATCCTCGTCCGGATCGGGCGCGACGTTATCGTCCTTAGGGTCATCGTTTGGACCCGCCTCGAAGCCCTCCGGCTTCTTCGCGTCCAGGTCCTGATAGGCGAGGTCCACGCCGGTGATCATGGAGAGCGCCTCGCCGGCAACGCGGGCAATGGGCGGAATCGTCGTCTGGTCGAGGAGCCACGGCACCGCGGCGGGATCACCGGCCGCGCCGGCGGCGATGACGGCTTGCCGGAGCGTTTCCGGCCTTGCGGCGAGCTTCCTGCTCCACACCATCGCGGCCGCGGGCGTGAGCCGACGCACGGCGAGCACGAGCGCCTCGCGGGCCTTCCGACCCGGGACAGCGGCAAAAGCCTGGAGGGCCGAGAGGGCGGAGGGATCTCCCGAGGTCAGGGTTCCGCCCCAGGCGGCGGCATAGCCGACGGCGGGATCGACGGCGTTCAGGAATGTCGAGAAGAGCGCCGCATGACGCGCCATTCCCAGCTGGGCGATCGCGACCAGCGCCCGGGCCTGGAGCAGCGGGTCCTTGTCCCGGACAGCCTCGAGAAATCCCTTTTCGAAATCGAGCCGGCGGATCGCGGCGCCGGCGACGCCGATGCGGCGTATAGCGGTCGACGGCGATGCCAGCAGCATCTTGATAAGCCGGTCGGCCTTCTTCGGAGGGAGCCATCCGATGGCGGAGACCAGGCCGCGCGAGAGCTCAAGGTTGGCAGTACCCGCCTCGAGCACCAGGTCCGTGCGCTTCGCATCACCGCTCTCGAACGCGATGACGGCCGCGGCGAAAATCTCGCCGGGACCTTCCAGGCTCAGGGAATGCTTGAGAATTCCCCATCCATAGGGTCCGGCGATCCGGAGGCCGTCCAAGTGGGCGTCTACACGGGAATCCAGCTTCGCCAAGTCGGCCAAGGAATAGTGCGGCGCATGGATGGCCCCGTCCCGAAGGATCCAAAGGAAGGCCGACTCTTCAGCATGCTGCTCCAGGATCGCCGGGACGTATTTCATTTCGGAAACGGTACCTTCAATCGATCCGGGTCCATGTCTTTCCGTCGTGCGCCATTACATCCTTGGCTCCGATCGACCACAGCACCCCGTCACCGACGGCAAGGTGGTAGGCGGTCAGCGGGGTGTCCTCTCCGAAGCGCACCCGTTCAAGGACGTCGCCCTTCTCGAGGGAGAAGACCTGCTTGGTCGAGGACAGATACAGCCGGTCCTTGTACCAGGCCAGTCCCCACAGATCCTGCTTAGTCGACTGATGATCGATGATTTCCCAGGTGTCCTTCCGACCGCGGAGCAGAAGACCTTCTTGCCCGCACGCATAGACCTTGTCATCGCCCGCGCAGATCGCGTTGGTCAGCACAAGATTGGTCGGGCTGTCGACCTGTCTCCATTTCTTCCCGTCATACCGCCAGATTTCCCCCTTATAGCCGGCGGCGTAGATCTCCTTCTCCGCGAAGCCGTCGATGGCCTCGAATCCGCAGACCTTAGCATCCCTGGACGCCCGCATCCCCTGGTCGATCGGAGACCACGAATCGGCGCCGTCCCGGCGGTAAACCTGCCTCATCATCCCGGCGGCGTAAGCGATTCCTTCGATGGCCCGGACGGAGCGCATATAGCCGAGCTTCTTGGGAGACTCCGGGCCGGTCGCCATCTCCTCGTCGTGCTGCTCGCCGCTGCCGACGACGTAGACTTGCCCCCCCTCGCCGATCGCCACCAACTGCTCCTTCGGCTTCTTCACCACGCAACAGCTGGTGCAACCCCACTTCCGCGTCGTCTGCCCCCACGTCCCGGCATCCCAGGCGATGATGGCCGAATGCGGCCCTTTCTTGATCAGCTTGTCATGGGTTCCCACCAGGTAGGCCAGATCCTTGCGTCTGATGGCTCCCGTCGTGAAACTCCACTCGTCCGTCCAATGTCCTGCCATGGGTTTCGTCTCCACCTTCTTAGCCGACGCCGATCGCCGCTGCCTTCTTGAGCGCCGCTTTCGTCTCGGCATCCCCGACGTCTCCCTCTGCCACGGCCTTGATCCGTGTCGAGCCGTCGATCTTCTTCTGGCCTTTCTTGGCCATGTCCTCGTGCGACTTCTTGAGCTGCGCCTCGATGCACGGCTCCGGACACCCCGACTTCTTGAACACCTCGCTCATCGTGTCCTTGCTGCTGTTGCACGCCTGCTGGAAGGAGACTTCGCCGTTCCCGTCTGCCTTCTTCATCAGGGACGTTCCGCCGACGGTGTGGGCGATCCCGTGGGTGGCGACGTACTGGCTGTTGCCCTCGACACAGACGCACGCTGCCTTGCTGGCGTTGTAGCTCGCACATCCCGTCATCTTAGAGCCGCCGTATTTCTTCTTGAAGAAGCTCGCCTTCTCGACCAGATGGTGCGGGGTCTGGCCCGACGGGCAGCAGCGGCTCGGCTTCCAGGGACTGAGCAGACACCGCAGCTTCTTGTGACACTCGCTCTTGGCGATTCCCTCGGCATAGGAGTCGTACTCGGAATTCAGTTCCGCGATCTTCTTATCCCAATCATTCTTCGCGAGGACTTTGCTCGCCTTGCCCGCCTTCTCCCACGCTTTTTTCGCCTTGGCCATGGCGCCCCGGGCTTTCTTGATCCCCTTCGTGCTCGGGCACTTGGCCTCATCCTTCCAAGGATCGCAGGCGGTCTCCGCGTCCTTCACCACCTGATCGCACTCGTGGCTCTGACCGGCGATGGAGGCCCTCTTGGCAAACGTCCACGGGGGCGGAGAGCCCGGTTCGCACATGTGATTGTGGGTCACCATGTCGAGATGGCGGACGGCGTTCTCCCCTTCGATCTTGACGTCCATGGACCACACGCAGAAGTAGACCGGACCGGTGATGTTGTGCGTCACGACGCTCATCCCGAAGGACTTCGTCGCCGCCTCGTCCCCCGTGCACTTTTTGAAGCTCGACTGGTTCTTTAGCATCACCTCCGCGTCGGTGATCTTGACGTGCTTGCTTCCGCCGGTGGTGTCGTCGTCCACCCCAGTCACCGGATAGGGAATCGGGATTGGACCTGCAGGCGGCGACGGCGGGCTCAGGCAGACGTCGGGGAATCCCGCGATCGACTTTCCCATCCCGGCCTTGCACGCGAGCTCTCGGCCGTTGGCGTAGACCTTGTTGCTCATCAGCTACGCACCTTTTCCTGCCTGAGGATGACCGCGGCCCGCTGACCGTCGTCGGATCCGAAGTGACAAAGCGCGCCGGGCCCGGGCGCATAGCCGCGGCGGACCGCAGCAAGCGCCACCGCCAGGACGCACGGACCGATGGCGGCCCCCACTTCACCGATGCAATCCGTCGGGTGCCAGAGGTCGAAACGCTCCTTCACCTGGCGCATCGCCCTGCCAAGGGCCAGCTGCGCTTCCTTGAGTCCGTACTGTTCTCCCGTGACATCGGCAATCCGGAAGTCCACGTCGACGAAGTTGCGTCCGGCATCCGCAAAGGCGGCTCGGTAGGCCTCGACCAGGCCGTCGGCGCGCAGCGGCTTCTCGGAGCCGACGGGCGCAGGCTCGGTCCCCAGGCCCACCCCCAGGCAGAGGAGTTCCGGACCCTTCGACGGCGCCGACAGGAGTGCTGCCGATGCCGCCTCTCCGGGGATAAATCCATCCGAGTTCTTCGGCGTGAGGATCCGGTGAACGAGATCGAAGGAATCGATCGTTTCCCCGATCAGGAGCGAATCGACCCCGGCGACGATGCAGCGGGATGCTCCCCCCTCGTAAATGAGCCGCTCCGCGGTCTTAAGCCCGGGGCCGATCCCCGCGCGCCCGGCGGAAATCAGCGTCGAATCGGGGTGGAACCGAACCTTCAACGACTCCTGGATCGACGGGAACAGTTCCTCTTCTAGGCGGGCCAGCCGCCCGGGCCTTTCCTTCTCCGGAAGGCAGAGGACCAGCGGGATCTCGGAAGGCTTGGCGGGAAGCGCCCCGTTCAGGCATTCGCGGATCGCCGACGCCGCCATCACGACCTGCTTGGACATCCCGCGCAGGGGTTGGTCGAGGGTGACGACGCACCCGAGCTGCGGTTCTCCTGCGCGGTTGATGAAGGCCGTCTCCGCCGACGCGCTCAATCCGCAACGGATCGCGGCGCAGGAGGAGGGAGAATCCAACCCGACCCCTGTGACCAGCCCCGACGCAACGACCGCCAGAGGCTTCACCCGTCCTCTCCTTGGGCTGCGGCCGCTTCGTCCTCGGCGTCCGGCAACTCGGGGACGACACCGGGAGGCGCCACCCGGGGCATCCGGATCGCCGCCGCCATCGAGGGCGCGTAGAATTTTCCAAGCTCGCGAGCCTGATACCAGGCCCGCGACATCCGCCCCACCAGAACCTGCTCGACTTCGAAAATGTTCCGCCGCAGCGGGTGAGCCGCCCGCCACACCAGCAGAACGCGTCGCCGCTCCGGGTCCAGGATGATCGTATCCACGGGCGGCGTGACGTCCTCCTCCGCTCCTCCGCGGAGGAAATAGCGGATCGGCGCAACGGGGGAGGGCAGGCGAAACTTCAGCCGCCCTTCGGGACTCAGGTTGACCAGGACCACCTGTTCGCCGCCTTTGGGATAGGGGATTTGCTGGTCCGCCGGGGCGCATTGA
>DATGFI010000490.1:0-7170 GCA_035309205.1 Planctomycetota bacterium
CGGCCGGGCGCGCATCAGTCGAACGACCGAATAGGTCCGCGCGCGTCCCCGATCGTCCCACTTGATATTCACCGTCAGCTGGGTGAGTCCCGTCGTGTAGAGGATCCCGTCGCTGGTGGTTCCAGGAGGCGTCGGAACATCCGACTGCGTCTCATACGTGAAATCCGGTTCGTCATCGAAACCTCCGGCCTGATTGGAGGATAGGTCGAGGACGCCGAGTTCAAAATCGGTGATCACCCGCTGGGCCAGGAGCGCCGCCCGCATGGTCTTTTCGGAGACCAGCGAGGCCCGGGCCCCCGTCGAGAACCCCTGCGCCAGGATGGCGACCGAAGCGACGGTGACCACCATCGCCACGAGAACCTCGACGAGGGTAAATCCACGCTCCCTGTTCATGATTTCGTCCCCTCCTGAGCCTGGATGTAGACCTTGGACGAGGCCCCTTCGACCCTGAGAACGGACCGATCGTTTCGATCGTCGGCGATCTGGATCGTCGCTTCCGTCGATGTTCCATCAGGCCGGAATTCCACGTACCGGCAGCCGCTCCGGGAGGAATCCGTCTCGGCACCGTCGATGGACTCGTACCGTACGGCGTCGGGAAACCGCTCCTCCCCCCAGGAACCGCCGAGGACGACGAACTTTCCGGGCTCCTTGAAGGGACGGGCTTCGTACTCGATCCAGTACTTCTGAGCCTGAGGATCCAGCAGGAGCCGGTGGCGAAGCCCGGTCGTCGCGGCGTCGGCCCGGGCCTTCCGTGCCCAGGCGAACAGCCGTTGCGAGGTCTTCCGAACCTGGAAACTCGGAAAGAAGTCCGTCAGGCGCGGAGCAACGACCGTGGCGACCGTGAAGATGACAATCATCACGAGGACCAGTTCGATGAGGGTGAAGCCCCCAGGACGTCTCCGGCACCCGACCATTTCGACCCTACTGAAGAATGTCGTCGTCGGTGCCGGGCGAGCCATCCGGACCGACGCAATAAAGATCGTACCCGTTCTGGTTTCGGGCGCCGGGGTACACATAGATGTACGGGTTGCCCCAGGGATCCTTGGGAACCTCGTTCGTCTGGGATTCCAGATACGGGCCCTTCCATTTCTTCGGATCCCCGGTGGTTCCGGGATTCACCATGAGCGCCTGCAGGCCGATGTCGGTGGTCGGGTACTTTCCCATGTCCAGCTCGTAGTGAGAGAGCGCGGACCGGAAACTCGACAGCTGCTGTTTCGCCGCGCCGATTCGAGCCTCTTCGGACCTTCCCACCAGTCTGGGGACAACGATGGCGGCAAGGATACCGATGATCACGACCACGAGCAGGAGTTCGATCAGGGTGAATCCCGACTCGGACCGACGGCGGCGAACTCGAAGACGGCTCATGGGCTTCTCCTTTATTTGACCATGCTGGACAAATTGAATACCGGCAAGAGCATGGCAATGACGATGAAACCGACCAGGGTTGCCATGACCAGCAGGAGGGCCGGCTCAAACAGCGAGATAAAGACCCGTACCGCGCGCTCCACCTGGAGGTCGTAGGAATCGGCCACGTTTACCAGAACTTCGTCCAAGTTTCCGCTTTCTTCACCCACCGCGATCATGTCCGTAACCATCACGGGGAAGTACCGAGACTGGCTGAGAATCTCGGCGAGGCCCTTGCCCTGTTTGACGCCTGCGGAAGCCTCGTCGATGTCCTCCATCAAGACTACATTCGCCATGGCGGCCTTCGAGATATCCAGGGCGTTCAGGATCGACACGCCGCTCTTGAGAAGGGTGCCCAGAGTCCGGGTGAACCGCGACACCGCGTTCTTCTTAACGATGTCGCCAAACAGCGGGACTTTGATCTTCAATCGGTCGAGTACCCGTCGGCCGGCCGCGACCCCTATCGCCCGTTTCCAGCCGAACATCAGCGCCACCAGGGCCATGAACACGAACATCCAGTAATCTCTCATGAAGTAGGAGACGCCCATGACGATCTGGGTGGGAACGGGAAGATCATTCCCCATTTTCTTGAAGATCTCGCTGAATCGCGGGATGAAGAAGACCATGAGAAATGCGATCGCAAAGGTGCCGATCACGATGAGCAGAATCGGATAGGCCATGGACGAGCTGATACGGCTCCGCAGTTCCTGGTCCTTCTCGATAAACAGGGCCAGGCGGTGCAGGACGTCCTCCAGGAATCCGCCCGTCTCACCGGCCCGCACCATGCTCAGGTAGAGCCCGGAAAAGACCTTGGGAAATTTCGCAAGGGCCTCGTGCAGCGTGGCTCCGTCCGATACCTGCTTTTCGATATCGCGGACCATCTCCGAAAGCGTGAGGTTGGTGGTCTGCGTCGACAAGGTGTGGAGCGCGCGGTTGAGCGGAACCCCCGCCCGCATGAGATCCGACAGTTGCCGGGTGAAGAGGGAAATGTCGCCGGACTTGATGCTGCGCGCGACCTGGCGGGGGCCAGCCGCGTTCCGGGCCGTCGACTTGTCCTCGTCCCGGGACTCGATCTGCAGCGGAAAAACACCCATGCGCCCCAGCGAGTCCAGGGCCGAGCGCTCGCTTTCCGCCTGGAGCGTCCCGGTGACGACCGAGCCGTCGTCCTTCTTGGCCTTATAGGCGAATTGTGGCATGGTTCATTTCGGGTTCAGTACTTGTCCGACTTCGTGATCCGCAGCACTTCCTCGGCGGTCGTGATGCCGGCGCGGACCCGGTTCCAACCGTCGTCGCGCAGGGTTTCCATCCCGTGCTCGATGGCGTATTTCTTCAGGCGGTTGGCCGCCTCCCGCTTCAGGATCATCTCCCGCATCTCGTCGTCCACGACGAGCAGTTCAAAGACGCCCTGGCGGCCCCGGTAACCCGTTCCGCGGCAGTCGTCACAACCCGAACCCTTCCAGACGGACTTGATGTCTTCCGGGAGCAGCGAGGATACCTCGGAATCCGACGCCTTCAGTTCCTTCTTGCACGTTTTGCAGATGCGGCGGACCAGGCGCTGCGCCATCAGGCCTTCGACGGTGGAAGCCACCAGGAAGGGCTCCAGGCCCATGTCCACCAAGCGGGTCACCGCGGTGGGGGCGTCATTGGTGTGCAGCGTCGAAAAGACCAGGTGACCCGTCAGGGCGGACTGGACGGCGATCTCCGCAGTCTCAAGATCGCGGATTTCACCGATCATGATGATGTCCGGATCGTGACGCAGGATCGCGCGAAGTCCGCCGCCGAAGGTCAGGCCGATCTTGGAATTCACCTGGATCTGCTTGATGCCCGGCAGCTGGTATTCGACGGGATCCTCGACGGTGATGATCTTGTCCTCGACGTTGTTGATCTTCTGTAGTGCGGCATAAAGCGTGGTTGTCTTGCCCGAGCCGGTGGGGCCCGTGACGAGCAGGATGCCGTGCGGCTCCGAGATCAGCCCCTTGAAGCGCTCCAGGACCTTCGGGGGCATGCCCAACTCTTCAAGCGAGACCGACATGTTTGCGCGATCCAGAAGTCGGAGGCAGACGCCTTCCCCCCAGACATTGGGGATCACCGAAACGCGGACGTCGATCTGCTTGCCCAGGGCGCTGAGCATGATGCGGCCGTCCTGCGGCAGCCGTTTTTCCGCGATGTTGAGCGACGACATGATTTTCAGGCGCGATACGATCGCCGCCTGGAAGCGCTTGATTTCCCCCGGAATCGGGATCTTGTGGAGGACGCCGTCGATGCGGTAGCGGATCCGGAGTTCGTCCTCCATCGGCTCAACATGGATGTCGCTTGCCCGGTCCCGGACGGCTTCGGTAAAGATCTGGTTCACGAACTTCACCAGGCCCGCATCCTCCGCCAGGGCCTTCTCGTCGGCCTGAGCGGCGGTTTCCTTGATGACCTGGATGTCGCCCTTGGCGGCATTGACCATGCGGTGGACTTCGTCGGCCGCCACGCCGTAGTGCTTTTTGAGGAGCCGGTCGATCTCGGAAGGCCGGGCGATCACGGGCAGGATCTTGGCTTTGAGAAGAAGCCGGAGGTCGTCCAGCACCGCCAGGTCGAGGGGATCGGAAAGGGCCACTCGCATCGAGCCGTTGGAGCGGTCGATGGGCAGCACCTTGTGCTGAAAGATCGTCTTCATGGTCCCAGGGTTGCCCAGGGTGGGATCGATCTCGACGCCGGCCAGGTCGAGATAGGGGATGCGGGTCTGCTCGGAGAGGGCACGGAGTACGTCGTCTTCCTTGGTGAAGCCCAGGCGCACCAGAGCCTGGCCCAGGCGCTCCTTGCCCTCTTTCTTGCGGAGGGCTTCGTCCACCTGGGCAGCGGTGGCCGCCGTGTTCCGGATCAGGATCTCGCCGATGAGCATAAGGCTCCGAAGAAAGGAAAAGCCGCCCTAGTAGATCGACATCCCCCGGGCGGCCGCTCCAACCTATCTAATGTACCTGTTGGACAGCCCTGTCCCCAGTTTCTTCCCTTAAGACATGCAATTCCCGGTCTAAGTTCATCCCCGCCGGGCTATACAGAGCCTAGGAGATCCCGAGCATGCTGACGCCTGGAATCCTCGCCATCCTGAGTCTGACGCTGACTCTCCAGGATGATCCGGGCCCTCTCAGAACCGCCTGGGGTAGGATCGAATGGAAGGGGGACTCCGCCCTCCTTCATATCGAAACCTGGCCGCCGGAAGGGAAGATCGCCATGCCTCGCCTCAACAATCCGATCGGATCTGTTTACCTGGTGAACGATCCGGCCAAGGCACCGTTGGGTTTCCAGCCGAATCCGGACGACTGGACAGTGTCTCGGCCCAAATCGTCGACGGGCGGCCCGGATATCGTGGTGGTGGAGGTGAAGGGCAAACCCCGTCCCGCAGGAGATCCCGTCGTGTCGCAGGCCTCCGAAGATGGGAGAATCCTATTGCCCGCCCATCAGGCCATCACCCACGGCAAGATGCTGAGGTATGAGCCGCAGCCCCACAAGAATACCGTGGGGTACTGGGTGGACGAAACCGACTGGGTTGAATGGCGTTACCGGGTCTCGAAGCCCGGTCTGTACAGCGTGCTGATTCTGCAAGGTTGCGGCAAGGGGCAGGGGGGCAGCGCCGTCAAAATCGTGGCGGCCGGCCAAAGCCTCGACTTCACGGTCGAAGATACCGGCCACTTCCAGAACTTCGTCGAGAAACCGGCAGGGACGATTACGATCGAGAAGACCGGGGATTACGCTCTCGAAATCCGAGCGGCGAAGAAGGCGAAGGCGGCCGTCATGGATGTGAGACAAGTCCTCCTGGTTCCCTCGCCCTAGACCTCCCGAATCCGCGAAGCCCCCCTTTGAGGGCGCCTCCGAGGGAAGGGCCTCTTTTGGGATTCCCGGGAACTCTGAACGGGGGCCCTTGCCGGATCCCCTCGCCGTTCGGTACCATTCGCGAACAGGGACCCAGATGAACGCATGAGCGAACGGCCTCTCCACATCTTCCTGGCGCGCCATGGCGAGACCGAATGGTCGCTGACCGGGCGGCACACTGGGCGTGAAGACATCCCGCTTACCCCCGCCGGCGAGGCAGCGGCGCGGAAGCTTGGTGCGCGCCTTCGCTCGCGATCCTTCGCAGCCGTGTTCACCAGTCCCCTCCAGCGGGCGAGGCGGACCTGCGAACT
The DNA here is from genome assembly GCA_035309205.1 of Planctomycetota bacterium. GTDB lineage: Bacteria > Planctomycetota > MHYJ01 > MHYJ01 > JACPRB01 > JACQFK01. The sequence goes on from DATGFI010000490.1 coordinate 5,571, forward strand.
CTGCGGCTTTGCCGGAGTCGCCCAGGTCGTTCCCGACCTCATGGAATGGGACTACGGCGAGTATGAAGGGTTGCGCAGCGCGGAGATCCGCGCGCGCCGACCGGACTGGCGGCTGTTTCGCGACGGCTGCCCGGGAGGCGAATCGCCCCGGGATGTCGCCGTCCGCGCCGACCGGATCCTGCCCCTGCTCCGGAGCGCCGGCGGCGACGTCCTCGTGTTCGCACACGGCCACTTCCTCCGGATGCTGATGTCCCGCTGGATGAATCTCGTGCCCGAGGCCGCGGCCCGCTTCTCCCTCGATTCTGCTTCGCTGTCCGTTCTCGGCCTCGACCCTCATTCCGGCGATTCCGTCGTTGATCGCTGGAACGACATCGCCCACCTCGAGCAGTGATCTTCCGCAACCTGACCGACGACGAACTTCCGGCAGCCGCCGCCGTTCTGGGAGAGGCCTTGCGGGACAACCCGCTCCACGTGCGGGTGTTTGGGGGAGATTCCGCCGCGCGAGAGTTCGCCCTGGCCCGGCTCTTCGAAGGCGCTCTGCGACGTATCCAGGACCACGGTGCGATCGAAGGCGCCTTTGAAAATGGTCGATTGTTGGCCCTGTGCGGCCGGATGCCTCCCGGGCATTGCCGGGTCGGCTTTCTCAAGAGGCTGCGCTACGTCCCGTCCCTTCTGTCGGCGAATCCGCTTCCCACCGTCCTGAGGATCCTTTCGTGGGCAGGAGCTTGGGGAAGGGAGGATCCGTCGGCTCCCCACTGGCATCTGGGCCCGGTGGGTGTCTTGAGGACCCATCAGGGAATGGGCATCGGCAGCGCGCTCCTGAACGCCTTCTGCGCGCGGATGGACCAAGAACCATCGACTGCATGCCTGGAAACGGACAAAGACGTCAATGTGAAGTTCTATGAGAGAGCCGGCTTCAGGATCGTCCATCGAAAGGACGTACTGGGCGTTCCCTGCTGGTTCATGTCGCGGACGATTTAAGGGCGATTCACGGCCCCGTTCCCGGGTCGTCCCACGGACGGCCGGACCGGCGCTGGGCGCGAACCCGCGCCACGTTCTGCTGGCGGTCCTTTCGGTGGATGGCTTTCCAGCCTTTTCCGTACGAACGGCCGGTTTCCGGGTGTCCCATTATGGGGAACTTATGGGGGCCCGTCATGAACAGTCTGATCGCGATCGTTGCCCTGTCCCTTGCCCAGGAAGACCCTGCGGAATTCCGGAAGAATGTCGCTCAGGCCATCGACAAGGGCGTGGATTGGCTGAAGAAACAACAGCAGAACTCCGGCGATTTTGGCGAATCCAAGGGTCCGACCTACGGGCCGGGCAAAGCCTACCCCAACAAGCCAGGGATCACCGCCTTCGCGCTGCTTGCACTTCTCAAGTCTGACGTCCCCCACAATGACCCAGTCATCACGAAAGGCCTTGCCTTTCTTCAGGACTACGTCGGTCAGAGGGGAAACACGATCTCGAACTACGACCGTGGCGTCATCTTGATGGCGCTCGAGGCCTTTCACGAGGCTGGCGCAGCCGATGCCCTCCGGAAGAAGGGACAGAAGACCACCGAACGCGTCGGCGACTTCAAGGAGCCCCGGTACACGCCGTC
>DATGFI010000491.1:0-3069 GCA_035309205.1 Planctomycetota bacterium
TCAAGGAGATCATCAATTACTTCGACGAAGTGATCATGACCTTCGATGGGGGCGGTATCCTGCAGAAATACACCCTGGTGCTCTTCGGACACGGCTCCAAGAGGGGCCGAAAATAACCGGGCATTCCCCTCCTTGGCTCCGGCGCCGCCGGGTTTCCGGCCCAAGCGTGGATGGCGGAGTTTCTGAGGGAAGTCCGCTGAACGAAGCCAGGTTCTCCGGGGAAGCTCATCCGATCCCAGGGGATCGGATCCCCCTGAGGACGGAGTGCCTTCTTCGGATAGACCGATGCCTTCGTCCGTGGCATACTCGAGAGCCGCTTCGAAGAGGAAAGAGCCCGTGTTTGAGATCTGGATCGTTCCCATCATCTCGATTCTCTTCATCGTGGATCCCTTGGCGGTCATCCCGACGTTTCTCACCATGACGGCGGACGACAGCCCGAAGAAACGGCGTCAGATTTCCCTGAAGGCGGCCATCGGCTCGACCCTGATCCTTGTGCTCTTCGCCTCCGCGGGCGACCTTCTCTTCAGGATCTTCGGCATCACGCTGCCGGCCTTCCGAATCGCCGGAGGGATCATTCTGGGCTTGTCGGCGCTCGAAATGCTGCGCGCGGAACGCCGGACCCGGGAGAACCGGGAGGAGGTGGCCGAAGGAGTCGAGAAGGAAGATGCGGCGATCACGCCGCTGGCGATCCCGATGCTCGCGGGACCGGGGGCCATTTCGACGGTGCTGGTCCTCATGAACCGGGCATCCGGCTGGTCCCAGGCCGTCCCGATCTACACGGCGATCGTGGCGACGGGGGTCGCCACGTTTCTCATCCTGAGAGCCTCGGAGCAGTTCCACCGGATTCTGGGAAAGACAGGGATCAACGTCCTGACGCGGATCATGGGCCTGGTCCTGGCGACGGTCGCGGTCCAATTCATTCTGGACGGCCTTCGAGACACCGGACTCTTATTTCCTAGGTGAAGAAAGGGAAGACGCGGATCCGGCTTGGCCCGCCGCGGTTCTGGCACATCGAATATCCCTGACTCGCGGAGCACCCCGAGCGCCTAAAAGACCCTCCGGGTATAGTCGAGGAGGATCATGAAGCTCGATCTATCGCCGGAGGAAGAGGCCGCCGCGGCCGCGACGGTCGTCCATGTGCTTTGGGTGGTCTATGCGGAGACGAACTCCACCGGCGGCGAAGGGATGCGGGGCATCCCGCTCTCGGTCCATGCCTCTCCCGAAGAAGCCGAATCCGCCATCGGGCGACGGAAGGCGGAGGCTCCTTCCGGAGAGGATCCTTCCGGAAGCTATGTCGTCGAGAAGTACTGCAATCTTCTGGCCCTGGGAACCTCGGGCTTTGCCGATGCCGAGAAGCTCCGCTTGTTCCTCAAGTCCCGGGGCTCGCTTGACCTTCCCCCCAGGATCTGGAACGCTCCGGGCTTATATACCCAGCAGCTCTCGGCACCTCCGCTGACGGCCGAGGAGAGCCGGCGCGCGCAAAGAATCCAGGTGTGGATCCTCTACTACGAGGACTGGTTCGAGTTCGGAGCGGACCGCGATTCCTTTCCCGTGGCCGTCTGCCTCTCCGAGGCGGAGGCGGCGGCTGAAGTCGCCCGGAAGGGCGCCGTCGCCTCCGGGAAAGACGGATACCTTGCCAAAGGTCCCTATCCGCTGGCCGGCCCGGACGAGCGCAGTTCCGAGATCGGGGCGACGGTCATTCGAGAAGTGCTGCGGCGAGTCGACGCCCGCGAGGGAGGACCGGTTCCGATCACGTCCTGAGGCTTCCGGTCCTGGGCGGATCAAGGGATCCCCGGCAGATCCGAATATCGATGTCTTCGACAATGGGGTGGGATCCGGGTCGGTCGACGCCCGGGACCGCCGTTCTTAAACCGGAGGCTTCGCCTGTTTCCGGAGCCCTGGCAGAGTGGTTCTCAGGCGTTGAGCGTCTTCCCGCTGGAGAAACTCCTGGAAGGCAGTGGTCGCCCGCAGTCCCTTCCAGGACGGCCTGGGGAGCTCGAAGCTGACGGCGAGCGGCCCTTCGGGGCAGCGGGGACATTCCTCGATCTTGAGGTCCTTGGCTCCCGGACGGTCTTCTACGAGCTTGTGGATCCCGGCGAAATCCTTGCCGGCGAGCGCGCGCCCTAGAGCGTCCTGTTTCTCGGGACGGATGCCCCAGCCTTCGAGCTTCTCGTACCATCGACCGCAAGCTTCGCAAAAGGGTTCCCGGGCGAAGTTGACTGCCAGGAAAAGCGCAAGCAGAGCGCCCAGGCCCGTTTCCACTATCCAGTAGAGATAGGCCCCCCATCCCGAAAGGACGGTCCACTTTCCGTCCTTCGAGCGACGGGAAGTGGCTTGGAGGCCGCGGCGGGCCCGGAGCCGGACAAGGGACCCGAAGTCGTCCGAACCCGCCTCCGCCAGGATCTTCGCATGGGAGACCGCTTCGGCGGTCTCGGGGGTGGCTTGTTTGTCCTTGATCAAGGTGGCGCGCAGATCCGACCGGTACGCGTCGTTCTTCAGGCGGTGAATCTCTCCATACGTGCATGCGACGCACCAGAGGGCCGCCGCGGCCGCGACGGCTTGATTCCGGCATTTTCCGGCCCGGATGCCGACGATGGCGGCAAAGGCCGTTCCGAAGGCGCAGACGAGGGGGAAGACCCAGAAATCCCAGATGAAGTCGGTGAAGAGCCCGCAGACGACGCCGACCAGCCAGGCGAGCGCTCCCCCCAGGCCGAAGAGGACGAGGACACCGCCCGGGCTGACCTTGCCGCTCGGAAGGTACGGGGTCCCGACGGGCAGGGCGCGATCCGGGGCTTGAGGTGCGGAAGAACCTGGCGCTCCCATGAGTACCTAAGGACGATACCACCTGGGCCGTCCGACCGCTGGAAATCTGCCGCGGGGCAGATCGAGCCCCTGGAAAGGCCGAGATCGCAGTCCCGGGCGGCCGGTCGCAGCTGAGACTCGGTCCCCCGGGGCTCGGTCCTCCGGGGGGAGCCATTCCGTGGCCCAGTCGCTGGGCTCCCCAGGATCCCGAGCTCTAGGGCCCGAGCGCGGATCCTCCGGGAAGAGGGACTCCTCGGGGGACGGGTC
>DATGFI010000492.1:0-2766 GCA_035309205.1 Planctomycetota bacterium
GATCGGGGTTCTTTCATAAGCCGACTCAACGGAGCAATTCCATGAACTCGGCGACTTCTCCGCGGAGGTCCTCATCGCTGGATACGGTCTCCCGGATGTGGTTCGTGATGATGGTCCGGAGTTGTCCCCGGAGCCGGTGAACCGCCGTCTTGGCAGCGCTTTCCGAAAGGCCCGTCTTGGCGGAAATGTGCTTGTAATCGGAATCCGCCAGATACATCTTCAGGGCCTCCAAGTGAGAGGCTTCGCCCTGCAGCCGGGCCAGTGAGTCCTCCCAGAGGCTGCGCGCCCACGCCCGGTTCAGGACCGTTTCCGGCGATTCTCCGGCTCGTACCTGGAGCGTGTACTCTTTTTCCCCGGTCGAGAAATCCAGAGAAACGATTTTCTGGCCGCCGCCCCGCTTTTCGCGGGAGGCCGATTTCAGTCGATCCTTCATGAAGTTCTCAAGCGCCGCCAGCAGGAAGGTGCGGAAGCGGCCGCGCGCCGCATCGGCCTTCTGGAGCGTGTGCTTCGACAGGAGGCTGGTGAGGAAGTCCTGCACGATATCCTTCGCAGTCTCGTTGTCGTTACCCTTCTGCCGAACGAAGAAGTACAGAGGCTTCCAATAGATCGAGATCAACGTGTCCAGTGCCTTGACATCCTGAATCGATCGGACCAGGCTCCACGAGGTGGTCTGAAAGGTATTCCGGCCACCCATCATCTCGGTGTCGTTTCGCGCAAATAGGGCCATCTTATCCCTCCCCGGTACCCGATCGTTCTTTGGATCTCTTCAGGATACTTGCAGGATCGTGTTGTGGGTCCCGAAGGTGTTCTCCACACGTCGCTCTGCATCTTGATCGTCCGCCCACTCGCCATCGACGAGCAGACGGAACTGGTAGGTTCCCGGAGGAAGCCGCAGCTGCGTCTTGTAGCGGCCGTCTCCGAGTGCCTTCATCGGGATCCCTTCCCGCGCCCATCCGTTGAAGTCCCCCGTAATGACGACGTTCTTCCCCTCGCAGACCCGAACGACAACCGGGACCAAGCGGGGATCCGCCGACGGAGTCGAACTCGTCCGCTTCACAAGATGCATCGACACTCCCTCCTTGATTCAATGGATCCTGACAACTCCTTCAGTAGCGATCCCGGGAGATGGCTTTCGTTACTCCGATTTGCTTCGGGCGCGGCACCCTGGGCCGAAAAGTGAAGCCGGGCGAAGAAAGCGGCCTTTCCCCGCCCGGCGTTCCAATCTCTGGGTGGGTGGCCTGCCTGTATGTCCGGCTGGAAGCATCAAAATAGATGCCCTGCCCCACCGCTGAGGATTCGAAGCCTATAGAGCCATGAAGCAGGATAATGTTGCGCTATTTTTCAGCGACACCGAGCATCTTTCTCCCGCGCGGGGACTTCCGTCACACCGCGCCTTCCCGAAGGCTCACATTCCGGAATCGCCTTTTCAGGAAACCAAACCAGGAGGAAGCCATGGACTTGAATGTCGCCCTGGGAGATCCCGACCCCAAGAAGACGAAGCCTCGGAAGCCCGGACCCTCGCCCGAACCCGGCCCTCCGCCCCCCAGTCGCGAGGAACCGGCTCCCTATCCCTATCCACCGTCCGATCCGGAACTCGACTAGGAGTGAGCACCATGAATATGCACGCGAAGGATCCCGTGTGCGGTTGCACGATCGACACCACGTTCACCAGCAGGCGGCACACCTTCGGAGATGCCGAATACTACTTCTGTTCGGACGCCTGCATGAACAGGTTCCTGAAGGAACCGTCCAGGTATGCGGGAGCGCCGAAATCGACCTAGGTCATCGCCCCGCAGGCAACCTCGAGGATCCGGGGCCCGTCCTGCTGAAGTCCAGCCGTTCAGCAGCGGGGTTCGTGGATCCCCGGCTGGAGAATCTCTTTCAGCACTTCGCCGGATGCTTCGCAATCGGATTCGGCGACCTTTCCCAGCGTGACCATGCCCATGAGCCCACCGTCCGGACTCAGCACCGGAATCCGGCGGATCTGGCGGCGGGCCATGAGAGGGAGCACCTCGTCCACCCGGGTCTCAGGGGAGCACCAAGCCAGGTTGGTCGACATGACCTCCGAGATCCGGGTCGTATCCGGGTCCTTTCCTTCCGCAAGCACCCGCAGGGCGAGGTCCCGGTCGGTGACGATTCCCAAGAGCGACTTGTCTTCACACACCGGATAGACGCCGACATTGCGCTCCCTCATTAGGGCCGCAACTTCCCGGACGCTCATCTCCGGTGGAACGACTTCCACGAGGCGGGTCATAATGTCGCGAATTCTGAGGCTCATGGGAGTCTCCTCAACCCGGAGCGCGCTCCGGGGATCACAGGCCTGGAAGCGAAGGAGGAACCGATGGAAGGACACGACTGATGAACCCCAGAATGAGCGCGGCCAGAGTTTCGTAGCGGGCTCCGACCAGATCAGCCAGGCCGATGACTCCCACCACACGGCGACCGGGCCCGGTCACGAGGACCCTCCGCACCTGAAGAACGGCCATCGTCCGCGCCACGGAGTCGACCGAGGCCCCGGCCTCGCAGCAGATCACGTTCGTCGTCATCACATCGCTCACCGGGATCCGGTTGGCCGGAAGTCCGCTCCCCAGCGCCCGAGTCACCAAGTCGCGGTCCGTGACGACCCCCACGACTTCGTCGCCGCTGATCACCGGAAGGAACCCGATTCCGAAGGCTCGCATCCGGACCGCGGCCTCGTGGACCGAAGCGCCAGGCCGGATCGTCTCCGGGAAACGCGACATCATATCGCAGGCCTTTTTGCGGACG
>DATGFI010000493.1:0-2113 GCA_035309205.1 Planctomycetota bacterium
GGTCCGATCCAGAGAGCCTCCCCAGGCCTCGGACCAGGCGATCAGGTCGTGCCGGGTCCGGAAATACTTGTCGTAAAGCGCGTAGCGGAGCGATTCGCCCATCCGCGCCGCCTTCCGCATCGGAAGGAGAGCCTCAGGATCCTTCCCCTGCTCGCGCACCCAGCGTGCGGCCCAGGACATGACCTGGATGACCCTCGCATCGGCGTCGGGCGCCCCCGTGTAGCGCCACTGCTTCACATACGCAGAGTCCTTGATGAAGAGATCCAGGAATCCGTGGGGACCGCCCCAGGAGAAGGTCTCTTTGGACGGATGCGGGATCGTCTTCCATACCGACTCCGTCGGGCCGCGCTGGAAGGTGTTGACGAGGGCCCGCTTGCCGTAGCCGTAGAAGTCGTCGACGTCGACCAGCCAGTGCATGACGTACAGATCTCCGGGGACAGCCAGCGGATCGGCCGCGACGGCGACCGAAGGATCCATCGCGACGGGATACTGCCCGAGGCGATCCGCTTCCGGGACGTAACTGGCGGGCTTCCCCGGAAGATAGAGGTCGTTCGTCGGCTGGTCGGCGGCGGAGGGGATCAGGGTCTCCTCCATCTTCTTCCACGCGGCATTCAGGGGGCCCCAGTCGCCGGTTCGGCGGCCGTGCATCGCCTCGAGCCAGAGCCAGTAGCTGAACGTCTCGCTCGTGCTCAAATGCCCCTGGTCGGGGGCGTCGACGATCAGCGTTTCGATCGAGTGGTAGGGAATCCCGTCGGCGCTGAAGTACCCGTGCCTCCGATCGTGAAGATCGTTCCACAGCGCGGTGAAGTGGTCGAGGTAGATCGAGGTCTTCGCAAGCTTCGCGGCCCGCGTTTCGGCGACTTCATCCGCGGCGACGTCGACCTTCTCTTCGCCCCGGGCGAGATTCACCCGGCCATGGGCGACTTCGAGCCGGGTGGAAGCGGCGTCGACCGTCAGCGTGAAGCGGGTGCCCAGGACCGTGGCCCGGGCATCTGGGGTGCGAATCACGAAGGGCTCCGCCTGCCGGTCGACGAGCGCCGAAAGCCGGCCCACCTTGAGGAAGGCCCGCTTGCCGGGTTCCGGCGCTTCGATGACCAGGACCGAGCCGGGGTCGAGACGCAGCGACGTGGCCTCTCCGGGATAGGTGATCATGGCCGGCCCCGCGACGCGGTCGCCCGCGCCCAGAGCCAGGTCGCCGTTCATCGCGAGCGGGGACCGGGAGCGGGCGAGGAGGAGCCCGGCAATGCCGACCAGAAGGACGGCCGCGATCCGCATCACGCGCCGGCGCCAGAGGCGCCGCACCTGTGCCCGGATCGAAGAAACCTCCTGCTCTTCCCGATAATGGCGCCTCAGGGCGAAATCCAGTCGAGTGGCACGGGCATAGGCGTCGGCGGCCTGAGGCGATCCGGCGAGCAGGGCGTCGAGGTCCTCGAGCTCCTGCGCGGTGGCCAGACCGTGGAGGCGCTTCTGGATCAGGTCTTCCAGGGCGCTCATCGCGATCCCTCCTGAAGGCGTCGCTGCAGGCACTCCTGGAGGTTTTCGCGGATTCGGCTCAGGAGCTTGTGGACGGCGTCGAGGCTGCTGCCGACCTGCTTGGCGATCTCGCCGAGCTTGAGCGAGCGCTGATAGCGGAGCGTCAGGAGGCTTTGCGAGCGCGGGGGCAGCTTCGAGATGCAGTCGCGCAGGCCGTCGGTATCGGGCGCGACCTCATCGGTTCGGTCGTAGGCATCGAGGAGGGCTTCGATCGTCTGCGGGGAAAAGGCCAGGGGGACCCTGCGGGACTTCTCGCGGCCCTGGAGGACCTTCTTCAGAGCGACGCCCCGGGCCCAGGCGCCGAAGGGGCGGGAGGCATCGTAGGAGGCGAAGCTTTCCCAGAGCGCCAGGGAGACCTCCTGAAAGAGGTCTTCCGCCGCGGCCCGATCCCGGACGACCGAGCCCAGGAAGGCACGGACGCCGTCCTGGTGTCTGAGGAACAGCTTCAGGAAGTCTTCGTGCGAGCCCATCGCAGCCCCCTATTCCGGATCATCGCCGGAATTGGACGCGAAATGAAGCAAGACTATGGCAGTTCCTTCAGAATGAGCTTGAGGGCGACGTCGAGGTGGGTGTTCATGGC
>DATGFI010000494.1:0-2609 GCA_035309205.1 Planctomycetota bacterium
GCCCTGGCCGTCGCGGACATTGCCGGAGTGACGGTCGACGACACGAAGGCCCAGAAGGTCGGAGAATGGAAAACCTCGACCTATTCCGGATCCTACATCGGGTCGGGCTACGTTCACGACGACGCGAAGGGGAAGGGCGAGAAGAGCCTGACCTTCCATCCCGAGCTGCCGGCGGGAAGTTACGAGGTCCGTTTCGCCTATGCGCCGGGGGAAAGCCGCGCGGCGAACGTCCCGGTCACCATCCTCAGCGCCGAGGGCGAAAAGACGATCGCCGTCAATGAGCAGGAGCTCCCGCCGATCGACGGGCGCTTCGTCTCGCTCGGACACTACCGCTTCGAGAACAATCAGGGCTACGTCATCGTCTCGAACGAAGGGACGAAGGGGCACGTGACCGCGGACGCGGTCGTCTTCATTCCCGCGGAGAACGCCGACCAGAACAAGTCCGCCCCCAAGGGCGCGCCCGCCGGAAGCCGGCTCCGGGAGCTCGAGGAGGAGCTGAAGAAGCTGCAGGACTCCGGCCCGCGGCGCGACATGGTGATGGCGGTCAGGGAAGAGAAGACGATCGGCGACATCCGCATCCACATCCGCGGGAGCGTACACACTCAGGGCGAACCCGCCCGCCGGGGCGTGCTGACCGTGGCCACGCCCGGCGCGGCGCCCACGATGCCGGCCAATGAAAGCGGCCGGCGCCAGCTGGCAGACTGGATCGCCAGCCCGGACAATCCGCTGACGGCCCGGGTGATGGCGAACCGCGTCTGGCACTGGCTTTTCGGCGCGGGCATCGTCCGGACGACCGATAACTTCGGCACGACCGGAGAGACGCCCTCGCATCCCGAACTCCTGGATTTTCTCGCGATCCAGTTCGTCGACGACGGCTGGTCCGTGAAGAAGCTGATCCGACGCATCGTCCTGACCGATGCCTACCGGCGGGCGCCTGGGAAACCGGCGGCGGCCGATCCCGAGAACCGGCTCCTGGGAACGGCGAACCGTCGCCGCCTGGACGCGGAATGCATCCGCGACACCCTGCTCCAGGTCAGCGGGCGACTGAAGCTCGATCCCCCCCGCGGGGGGACCTATCCGTTCTCGATCAGCTCCGACTACGGCTACAAGGCATCGAGCGACCTGCGCAGCGTCTATCTCCCGGTCTTCCGAAACGCGCTGCCCGAAATCTTCGAGATCTTCGATTTCGCCGACCCCAGCGTCACGACCGGCCGCCGCAACGTCAGCACGGTCGCCCCCCAGGCGCTCTACCTGCTCAACCATCCCTTCGTCCTCGAACAGGCGGAGGCTGCGGCCGCGAGGCTCCTGTCGGAAGCGCCGGGAGAGGATCGGGAGCGGATCGTCCGTGCCTGGAGGCTGACTCTGGGCCGAGGGCCTGCCGAAGGTGAAATCGCCGTCGCGCTCCGGGGCCTGGCGGGGGCCCCGGCCCGCGAGCAAGGCTGGACGTCGATCTTCCATGCGCTCTTCGCATCGCTCGAATTCCGCTACGTGCGTTAAGGGAGAAGGAACGTGGAATCACTGAGTCGCCGTCGGTTCCTCCAAGACAGCGCCTGCGGCTTCGGCGCGCTGGCCTTCGCGGGCCTTGGCGCCTCAAGCCTGCGGGCCGCGGAAGGCGATCCCCTGGGCGCCAAGCGGCCCCATTTTGCGCCCAAGGCGAAGCGGGTCCTCTTCCTGTTCATGCAGGGCGGCGTCAGCCAGGTCGATTCGTACGACTACAAACCCGTCCTCGCCAAGGACGACGGGAAGATGCTCAACTTCGACGACTCCCGCACCCTCGCCAACACCGGCCAGCGGGGGACGTCGCAGCGCCTGTTCAAGGGGCCCTGGAATTTCTCCAGGTACGGCGAGTCGGGACGCTGGGCCTCGTCGCTCTTTCCTGAGGTGAACCGCCATGTCGACGACCTCTGCTTCATTCATTCGATGCACACCGACGGCGTGGCGCACGGGCCAGCCACCCTCTTCCTTCACTGTGGCTCAACGACGTTCATTCGCCCCTCGATGGGTTCCTGGGTGCTTTATGGATTGGGCACCGAGAACCAGAACCTGCCGGGCTTCGTGTCGATCGCGGCCACGCCGGGCAACGGCGGGGCCCGAAACTACGGAAATGCCTTCCTCCCGCCGGTCTACCAGGGCACGGCCCTGGGCAGGGCAGGCGCTCCGGCCTCGGAAGCGACCCTCCGGAACCTGACCAGCACTCAATCGTCGGCGGAGCGGTCCCGAGAATTCGACCTGCTCCGGGAGATGAATGCGGAGCAGCTGAAGGCGAGCCCCGGCGACTCCGAGTATGAGGCTGTGGCGAATTCGTACGAACTGGCGGCCCGCATGCAGGCCCACGCTCCGGACGTGCTCGACCTCGCGCGCGAATCGAAGGAAACCCTGGCGCTCTACGGCATCGGCACTCGGGAAACCGACACCTTCGGCCGGGAATGCCTCATGGCGCGCCGCCTCTGCGAGTCGGGAGTCCGCTTCGTTCAGGTGACCTACGGCGACGGCAGCGCGAATCCCGCCTGGGACCAGCACAGCAACCTGCCCAAGCACGGCGAGCACGCGCGGGCGGTCGACCGGCCGATCGCGGGACTGCTCACGGATCTCAAGCGCCGCGGTCTCCT
>DATGFI010000495.1:0-3329 GCA_035309205.1 Planctomycetota bacterium
AAGCTGGGTGCCGTCCATCCCGACGAGAAGACCTGCCAGGGCTGTCATTCCAAGGAGAGCCCGACTTTCCAGCCGTTCAACTTCGCCGAGAAGATCGGGAAAGACACCCATGAAGTGATCAAGCTCAAGTTCAACCACGACTGCGACCACCCCCACGGAGGCAAGTAAGGTGAAGGGCGACGGTTTTTTCTCGGGCAGCACCGAGAACGTCATGCGCTGGCTGTCCGGAGCGGGAATCCTCCTCGGACTCGCCTCCGCCGTCATTCTGCTCTTCGTCCTCGTCCGAAAGCCCGAGTGGCGTGTCACCACGGCGGCCAAATGGACGCTCCTCGTCGGGCTCTTCGTCCTGCCCCTGATGACGATGCTCTCGGGGAACGTCGTCGGATTCCACAACACAGCGCAATCCTGTACCCAATGCCACACGATGGACCCGTGGCTCGCCGACATGAAGAATCCCAAAAGCATCACCCTGGCGGCCAAACACTATCAGAACCGCTGGATCGTCGAGGACCAGTGTTACACGTGCCACACCGGGTACGGCCTTGCCGGGAATATCCAAGCGAAATTGGGCGGGCTCTCCCATGTGACACACTACTATGTCACCGGCGTCCCCGACGTGATCAAGATCCACCGTCCCTTCGATATCGACACCTGCCTTCACTGCCACGGCGAATCCGCCCTGTACCTCAAAATTGATCAGCACGTCGACCCGGAAATGAAACCGAAGATCCTAAGCGGCGAGATGTCCTGCTTCGAATGCCACGCCTCACCTCACCCAAGGAAGAAGTCATGAGTGAGAAGCCCGAAGGAACTCCGGTCCTCAAGAAGCCCGCAGGTCCGGTGCGCCTGGTGACTGCGGCCTGCATCATGGCTCTGATCGGGATCGCCTTCACCTTGGCCCATTTCATTTGGCCCATCCCGCTTCTCTTCGCTCTCTTCATGATCGTCGGGCAGGGAGCGTTCGGCTTGGGGATGCTTCTCTATGCCATCGCGATTCTGACGGACCTCAAGAGGCAGAAAGTACTCTGATCGCGTCGGACCCGCACTTCCGGTCGGATGGACGTTCAGACTTCACCATGGCCGCCTGAAAGCCCTCCGGATTCGTTTGGCTGGACATCCGGGAGGCCTTTGGCCAGCACCCTCCCATGGCCAGCGCCCCCCCAGAAGAACGACACTTGATCCTCCAGTGCTTCTTGCGGCACGCGCTTCCTTTTCCTTCGACGAAGTGAAATGCATTTTCCTCGAACATCATCGCCTTCAATTCGGATAGGAGCATTTCGAGCGATGCTATACTGGCTTCCGTATCCAGGATCGGACCGTTCCAATGAGCACGCGGGAACCGGGAGACGAATTCTTCCGTCTGGCCGTCGAATCCGCCCCAAACGCCATGATCATGGTGGATCACTTGGGGAGGATCGTTCTTGTCAACGCCCAAACTGAGAAGCTCTTCGGATATGTGCGATCGGAGCTCCTCGGGGAATCCATCGAGAAGCTCGTTCCCGAGCGGTTTCGCAGCGCCCATCCCGACCATCGGAGCGCCTTCTTTCGAAATCCCAACACCCGTTCGATGGGGGCCGGCCGAGAACTCTTCGGTCTTCGGAAAGACGGCACCGAAGTTCCGGTCGAGATCGGGCTGAATCCGCTCCAAACCCAGGAGGGACCGTTCGTGCTGGCCGCGGTCGTGGATATCACCGAACGTAAGCGGGCCGAAGAGCGATTCCGACTCGTGGTCGAGTCGGCGCCCAACGCCATTCTCATGGTGGACGACAAGGGCAAGATGGTCCTCGTCAACGCTCAAGCGGAGCTGCTGTTCGGATACTCCCGTCAAGAACTCCTGGGTCAGTCGATCGAGATGCTCGTCCCCGACCGCTTTCGGGGGAAACATCCTCAATACCGGTCGGGCTTCCTGGGGGACCCCCATTCGCGGCCGATGGGCGCGGACCGAGAGCTCTATGCCCTCCGGAAGGACGGCGCGGAGATCCCAGTTGAAATCGGCCTCAGTCCGATCAGGACCGCGGAGGGCGCCTTCGTGCTTGCCTCGGTCGTCGACATTACCGCTCGCAAACGCGCCGAAGCGGCGAGGCTCCATTTGGCTGCCGTGGTGCAGTCTTCCGCCGATGCGATCCTCACCAAGTCACTATCGGGGATCATCACGAGCTGGAATGAAGGTGCCGAGCGAATGTTCGGCTATTCCGCTCCCGAGATCATCGGGAAATCGATCTTCGTACTCATTCCTCCGGACCGCGTAAGCGAGGAGACCGCCATCATCAGCAAAATCGCGCGGGGAGACCGGGTGGCCCACTTTGATACGGTTCGCCGGCGCAAGGACGGATCGCTTATCGACGTTTCCCTCACCATTTCGCCGATCAAGGATGAGGCGGGCCGCATCGTGGGAGTCTCGAAAATCGCCCGCGACATCACCGAGAGGAATCGCGCCGAGGAGAAGTTCCGTCTGGCCGTCGAGTCGGCTCCCAGCGCCATGCTCATGGTGGACGACAAGGGGGATATTGTCCTGGTCAATGTCCAGGCGGAGAAGCTGTTCGGATACGCCAAGGCCGAACTCCTCAACCAGTCGATCGAACTGCTGGTCCCGGGCAGATTCCGAGGACAACACCCGGGTCATCGTTCGGACTTCCACGCAGCCCCCCGCTCGCGCCCCATGGGCGCCGACCGGGAGCTGTACGCCCGCCGCAAGGATGGCACGGAGGTGCCGGTCGAAATCGGGCTCAATCCCATCAGGACCGCTGAAGGTGCGTTTGTGCTGGCCTCCATCGTCGACCTGACGGCCATGAAGAACATGCAGGAGGAGCTCGTCCGTACTCACAGTCTCGCCGCGGTCGGCGAGATGGCCGCCATGGTGGCCCATGAGATCAAGAACCCTCTGGCCGCCATCAGCGGGCCTCTTCAGATCCTGGTCCAAGACCTGGAAGCAAATGATCCGCACAAGGCGCTGATGAAGGAGATTCTCGGGCAGGTGAAGCGCCTCGACAACACTATCCGGGGTCTCATGGCGATCGCCAAGCCGTTTGTCCCGCGAAAGCAATCGATCGTCCTCCGGGACCTGGTGGAACGCATTGGCCGCCTGGTGGGCGAGCACGATCTCGGACGCGGCGTCCGATTCGCCTTCGAGGGAGGAGCCAAGCTCTCGATTGCCGTGGATCCCGCGCTCCTGGAGCAGGTTCTCTGGAATGTGTTCTTGAACGCGGCCGAAGCCATGAAGGGCCGCGGAGAGATCCGGGTCCTCATCAAAGATCCCGCCCAGACTGTGGATCTGACGATCTCGGACTCGGGCGGGGGCATTCCACCGGAGATCCTCAAGAAGCTGTTCC
>DATGFI010000496.1:0-9695 GCA_035309205.1 Planctomycetota bacterium
CGGGCGCGGAGGGGAAGGGAGGCGGCCGAGGATGCCTGGCGTCTCCGGCGGAAGCAGAGATTCCCCACAATTCCCCTGATTAATGGGGCGCCGGCTCCGAATGCAGTGACGCACCGCCCGGTCGGATCTGGAACGACTGGCGCCTCCCCTCCCGGCCTCTACAACCGGAATCGCTTCTGAACCTCTCCCGGAGGGGGACTCCTGGTAGTGAAGGGAATAGCGCATCGCCCTTCCTCTATCGTCAGGGCGAGCCTCGGAGGATTCCCTCGGTATTCCGCCGCTGCACATTTTTCCGGGAACAAAAGGGGGCGGGTCGACGGTCCTACTATTGAAGGTTGAGAAGGCGGTGCGTTCATGATGCCGACCAGCACCCGGGCGAGGCGGAACGCCATGCTCGCCGGAAAGCTGCTGGCCCTCCTTCTCCTCATCATCAGCCCCCGGGCCTTGTTCACTTCCCCCCTGAGCATCACCAAGGCCGAGGAATCGAAACGCCCCAAGGCCCCCAAGAACGTCGTCCGCGCCGAGC
The DNA here is from genome assembly GCA_035309205.1 of Planctomycetota bacterium. GTDB lineage: Bacteria > Planctomycetota > MHYJ01 > MHYJ01 > JACPRB01 > JACQFK01. Next base: position 527 of record DATGFI010000496.1, read on the forward strand.
CGATCCGGATTTCCGCCGCCGACGAGAAACACGGACACGTTCCGAATCTGACGCGACACGATGCGGTCGCGGAAGATTTCGATACGGGACTGGGCAGATCCGCCCGGATCCAGTTCCTTCCCCGGAAGGCTTTTGCCGAGCTCACCAAGCCGGACTACCTGAAGAGCGACTCCCCCGGAAGCCCGCATATCCCCCTTTCCCCTCCGGCGTAGCCCAGTTCCGGCGGGGCCGGTCGGGGCGGGTACCTCCGATTCTTCTCAAGCTCCACCCCCTTCCGATTCCCCGCCGGACAGGACTTCGGACCGGTTCATCCAGTTTCTGAAGAAGGGGATACGTCCATGTTGAAGAACTATCTGAACGACCAGAACCGATGGCTGCCGCTCACCCTCGTCTGCCTCCTGACGTGCGTGGCTGCTGCCCGTCCCTCGCAGGACGAGGCGGGGAATTCCGCCGGCCAGAGCTGGCCCAGGGAGTTTGACGCCGGAGGCTCCAAGATCGTCGTCTACGAACCGCAGCTGGAAACCTTCCGAGGGAGCCGGATGACCTCCCGTGCCGCGGTCTCGCTGACCCGCGCGGGCGCCTGCGAGCCGGTGTTCGGGGGAATCTGGCTGGACTCGGTGGTGACGACCGATGCGCAACGGAGAACCGTCACCCCCGTGGTCATGAAAGTCACGGAGCTCCGCTTCCCCAACCTGTCCGCGACCGAGGCCGGCCGACTGCGCCAGGACTTCGGGGACGAGATCTCCCGGTGGAAGCTGTCCTATTCCGTCGACGCGCTCCTGGCCGAACTCAAGCAGATCGAGGAGCAGAAGACCGCGTCCCAGGGACTGAAGGCCGATGTGCCCCAGATCTTCTTCCGCACCCGTCCCGCCGTCCTCCTGTCGATCGAGCAGAAGCCCGCCTGGGGAAGATCCACCGACTCCGCGTTCCAGCGGCTGCAGAACAGCGCCGCGTTCGTGGTCCGCAACACCCAGTCGGGAATCAATTACCTGTACGCTCCTCCGTTCTGGTGGACGTCGACCGATCTCCTGGGCCCCTGGGAGGCGGCCGAGAACGTTCCCGCCGTCGTCGAGGATCAATGGAAGAACGAGCCCAAGCCCCAGCTTCCCCTGGCGGATCCCGCTCAGGAGGCGCCGGTGCGGCCGGAAGTGATTCCGGTGACCGGCATCGCAGAGCTGGTGTGGACCGAGGGCACGCCGCAGTATGGCTCGCTCTCGGGAACGGGTCTCCTTTATCTGCGGAACACGGACAGCGACGTCTTCCTCGATATCGAGACCCAGTTCAAGTACGCGCTGTTCTCGGGCCGCTGGTACCGGACCCCGCAGGCGAAGGACGCCTGGGAATTCGTCGCCTCCGACCAGCTCCCGGCCGATTTCAGCCGCATCCCCGTCAACAGCGAGAAGCGGCACGTGCTGGCCTGCGTAGCCGGCACACCCCAGGCCCGCGAAGCGGTGGCGGATGCGGAGATCCCTCAGACGGAAGCTGTCAAGCCGGGGCCGGCGCCCGATCTCCAGGCCCCCTACGACGGAGACCCGCAATTCACGGACATCTCCAATCTCGACATTCAGTACGCGATCAACACGCCCTGCTCCATCTTCCAGGTCGCGCGACGCTACTACTGGTGCCAGGACGGAATCTGGTATGACTCCGACTCCCCTGTAGGTCCCTGGTTCGTCTGTGCCGGGGTGCCCAGCGTGATCTACCTCATTCCTCCGAGCTGCCCGGACTACTACGTGACCTACTGCCATATCTTCGGCGTCACGGACGACGCGATCTACATGGGCTACACCCCCGGCTACTGCGGCTCTTATGTCTGGGGCGGCAGCATCGTGTACGGCACCGGCTGGCACTACAGGCCCTGGATCGGAAGGCACTGCTATCCGCGTCCGGTGACCTGGGGGTGCGGCGTCCGATACGACTCGATCAGCTGCGGCTGGATGAGCCGCGTGGGCGTCGGAACCCGACTCTGGGGCGTCCATGGTCCGTCGGATTCCCATGGCGTGATCGTGCAGGCGGGAGCGGGCGGCTATTGGGGCAGCGCTCCGGGGCATCCCAGAGGCGTCGACTACCGTAGTCTGTCAGGCGCGTCCGCGAATCTCCAGCCCCGCCAGAATCTCTATGCCCGCCAGCCGGAACGGCTCGCTCCGAATCCCGCGCGTCCTCCGGTTCGAATGCCCTCGACGAATCCCGGCCACGATTTCACCCATTCCCAGGGCAACGGCCCGACGGCTCCTTCGGGAGCGCGGCACGAGCCTGGCTACCCGGCGAATCCGTCCTTGCTGGAGAGGGAGGCTCCACGCATGCCGCTTCCTCCGCAGCCGCACCGCGAGGGCCCGGAGACGCCGCCTTCGACCGTGCATGAGCATCCACGGACTCCTCCTCCCCAGGCTCCTCCGGCGCCGAGAACCCCTCCTCCAGCGGCGGACCGCGAGTTTCCTCGGACGCCCCCGCCCCAGCGGGAGCCTCGGGAAGTTCCCCGGACCCCCGCACCTCCGGAGCGCGAGGTGCCCAGGACGCCTCCTCCGCCGCAGCGGTCGACGCGCGAGGCTCCCCGCATGGCGCCTCCTCCCTCCCGTGCGGTTTCTAGAGCGATTCTGCCGCCTCCCCCTCGCGCGATTCCCAGGATGGCTCCGCCGCCGCGCATTCAGCAGGCCGCCCCGCGCAGCCCGGCTCCCGCGCGGAGCTGGGCGCCCCAGCATGCCTCGTCCCCATCGTCGAGCCGTCGCCGTTAGACCGCTTCCCCCTCCTGAAGCCTGGGAGGCCTCAGGAGGGGCGGCGCGGGGAGGGACCCCGAGCGAATCTGCCCGTCCCGCCGCTCCTAGGAAAGCCGGAGCGAGACAGCGCGATGCAAGCCAGTGCAGCGCTCTTTCCCAAGGGCGCGGGACCCCTGAAGGGGACGAGCGGAAGGACTAGCGATTGGGCCCCTCAGAGTCGGAGGATGTTGTAGTCATCCAGGATTCTGGAATGATGACGCGCGGCGATCTTCAGCAACTGTTCCGAATCCGGCTTTCGAGCGAAGTACCGAACGAGATAGCGATCGTCTCCGTCGGCGTGGATCCAGACGGTGGCCCTATAGCGAAGGCCCTATCGGTGAGCGTTGTCGTCCTCGCGGGCGGTCCGGGCGTCCGTGGCGGCCTGCTCTTGCTCCGCCTCGGCGCGAAGATCGGCCAACCAGTGGCGCCTGCAGATGCGGTTGGGATTCTGGGCGGCCGTCTCATCCCCCACGAGATCCCGATTCCTGCAGTGCGGCCGGCGGCACGGTGCGGTGCGGATGCGGCTGAGAAGCTTCTCGAAGTCGCGTTCCGTGGCGCGCTCGAAGCTCCGGTCGATCTTCAAGGTCACGGTCGCGGCGGACCGGCTGGTGATCATGATCCCGTAAAAGGGGGCCTGCCGCCAGAGCGACGGCAGGAGTTCGGCCTTCAGCCTGACGCCGTCGACCGTCCGGCGGTGCACGTGCGCCCGGCGGACGTCCGGCGGCACGTCCATGCCTGGACGGGTGTACGTGGAGCCCGACGGGCGGCTCCGGGGTCCCCAGGCTTTCTTCATTGTCGGCCGCGGTTATAGACCGTTCGCGGGCCCAGCACAACAACAAGGGAACCCGCGGCGCGGCGGCCGGATTACTTCGGGACGACGAAGGCGTCTTTGTGCTTCCCCCACCAGATCTCCCATTCCTTCGCGGTCGCCCACTTCTCCCGGGTGATCTGCTGCATCGCCTTCACGATCGAAGGTATGAGCGCCTTGGCCCGATCCTTCTGGGGATTGGCCCCTCCGCCAGGGATGCCCCGGACCCCGCCGGTTTTCGCGGTCTTGTCGTTGGCGGTGATGCCGGCGGCCTTCTCGAGCTCTTTCAGGAGTTCCATCAAGGGATCGATGGAGTCGCGGCTCCGGGCCAGGCCTGCCCCGAGTATCGCGCTCTTGGGGATCAGATGATCCAGGTCCTTGGACTCCTTGCTGTTGAAGTAGTGATGGATCGTGGACAAGCCGGAGGGATCTCCAAGCGTGCCCAGGGCCGTCAGAACGGCGGCGGCGACATCGAATTCCTTGGCGTCCGTGCCCAGGGCGGACATGAGCACCGCGGCGGCCTTGGGCTTGTTCTCCTTGTAGTCTCCCAGCCCTTTGGCGGCGGCGATTCTCACCGGCGGCTCGTCCGACGTGAGAAGCTCGCCCAGCCTGGCCATGATGGCGAGGTTCTGCGTGCGGGCCAGGTCGCTGACGGCCGAGGCCCGCGCGTGGGCATCCGGGTTCCTGTAGCCTTTGTCGAAGGCTCTGAGGGCATCTTCGGTTTCCTGGTCGGCACCCAGAAGCGCCGCAAGCGAGAGAGCAAGAGCGATCCCCATACGATTCCTCCGAGGCGCCTTTGATCGTGGACGGGGATCCCGACCCGTCCCCAGGGTGCCTCTCACGGCCTCTCTACAGACCGTCTCTCAGGCACACTCTAACCAGGTACCGACGCGATCGGTTCCAGACACGGGAAACGTGCAGGAACGGAAGCTGGCCCATGTCGCAACCCATGAAGCATACTTCCCGACCGCCCCCGACGAGTCCCCAGGGGACGTGTCAAGCGAGGCATGGGGAGAATCCCATCAGGGGATCTTGAAGATCCGGGATCCTCCTGGACCGGACTGCAGCCCGCCGTCGGCGTCGAGGGGGGGGTAGTCGAGACTACCGCGAAGTCCCGGAAGGTCCTCGAAGGGAGGCTAATTCAGCTCCACCACCCAGATATTCCGGAATACCACGGGGTTTCCGTGATTCTGCAGCTGGATCGGACCAGGAGTGTCCTCTTCCTTCTGTCCCCCGCCGGTGGAATTTTTGATTTCCACGTCGTGATGGATCTCGACCCCGTTGTGCAGTACCGTCGCGCGGGCGTTCGCCGTCTTTTTTCCGTCCTCGTACTTGGCGGCATGGAACTCGATGTCGTACGTCTGCCACGAGAGGGGCGGATAGCACATGTTGGGCTTCGGGGCCACGAGGGTGTAGAAGCCGCCGCATTCGTTGTTGAGGCCTTCCAGGCCGAAGCTGTCGAGAACCTGGCATTCATACCGATCCTGCAGGTAGACGCCGCTGTTGGCTCGCCCTTGCCCGCGGGCGCGCGGCATGAACGGAAGGCGAAACTCGACGTGGACCTTGTGATCCCGGAACGCCTTCTTCGACTTGATGCCGTTGTTGAGAAGGTTCGTTTCCACCAGCTTTCCGCCATTCCATTCGCCGGCGCTCGTGCCGTCGAAGAGGACGATCGCGCCGGCAGGGGCGCTCGCACCTTCGGTGGAGCTATGCCGCACGACATGCTTGAGCGAGAACTCGCCGTCGGGGCCTTTGCCCGTGAGCTTCCCCTCCGTGATCTCCCCCGAGTACTTCTCGCCCGTGACCATGGTCTTTGAGCTCTCCGAAATGCCCTTCGCTTTGCTCTTCGTATGCTCGTCCCAGCCTGCTCCCGGGAGCCCTCCCACGTAGAAGACGACGGTAAACTTCCCGTCTCCTTCGGCGATTGCGTGCGCGCCGAGCTTCGGACCCTCATATTCCCCCTGCACCTGAAAATCCGGGCCGGCTTTCTCGGCGTCCGTGAACGTCTCGACCGCCTTCTTTTCCTGAGCCTGGGTGCCGAGGGCGACCAACACCGAGAAGAGCGCCGTCCAAATGCTTCGCATGGCTGGTATCCTCAATCAGACGCTGCTCTATAGCGGGACCGGCACGCTCCGCTTCAGCATTGCCCGGGTCCGTCTGTTTCTTGCCTGCCGCGGGGCCGTGAGGCCACCCCTCCTGGCCGATTCCAGTTACGGCGCCAAACAGTCGACCTAATATGGATATGGGGTAAGGTGGACGCCGTTACCGCAGTTGCGACCAAGCTCCTGTTCCCCCGTCCGCCAGGATATATGGGTGCTATGGGCGGTTTGTCCTCGCCATGAGCAATCTTGAAGGGGAGCTCGACCTCCTCGGGATCGATACCCTGTTCCAGGCATTGACGGCCCGGAAGGCGGCGGGGTCTCTCACCATCCGCCAGGCTACGAACCAGATTACCCTGGCGATCACACCGGAAGGCATCCGGCTGGCCAGCGTGGTGAGCCGGGGCCGCTCCCTCGGAGAGCTCCTCATCAAGTCCCGGAAGATTACCCCAGCCCAGCTCGAAGAACTTCTGACGGAACAGCGGACCATGGCCAAGCCTCTCGGTGTCCTGGTTGTCGAGAAGGGCCTCCTGCCGCAGGCGGTGATCGAGAGCGCCCTCCGGAAGCAGACCGCAGAAGAGATCCATGAACTCTTCTCCTGGAAAGGGGCGCGGTTCGAGTTCACGATCGATTCGGGCCAGGATCTGGGAGCCCGCAGGGTAGGATCCGGAGTGATCCTGGGCGCCAACGTCATGGCCCTCATGCTGGACGCCGCGCGGCGGGATGACGAACTCCAGCAGATCCGGTCCATGCTTCCCGACGACCGGCTGGTGCCCATCCTGTCGGAGCTCCCGGCGATTCTCGACGACCCTGCCCTTGAGCGCCACGTCGTGGAGGAGATTGCTCCGCTGGTGGACGGACAAAGAACGATCGAAGACATTCTTCAGGCCTCGCTCCATCCGAGCTTCACGGTACTGCGGACGCTTTATGGCCTCACCATGGCGAAGATCCTGAAGATCCGGGATCGGGGGCATCAGGAGGGATCCGTGACGGTTCTCGGACGTTCCCGAGCCCGGGAGCCGCATTCGGGCTCTCGCCGGGGACACGCCATCCTGGTTCTGAGCGACTCTCCTACCTTCCGGCCTGCCCTGGCCCTGCGCCTTTACGGCGCGGGGTACACCGTATTCGAAGGAAAGACGACGGGGAACCTGAAGGAGGCCCTCACCCGCCAGCCTGCGGACGCCATCGTCGTGGATACCTCGCTCGAGAGCCCAGAGGGCCGCGAGGTGTGCCGTCTCCTGAAGGAAAACGCCCGCGTCGCTTACGTCGCGATCACGCCGAGCACTCAGCCTGAAACGAGCGTCCATGCGCTGGATTGCGGCGCTCGATTCGTCCTCCTGAAACCCCTCGACGAGCTGCGCCTCCTGGAGCGGCTCTCGCAGCTCCTCGCCAGATAGGGACCGGGCTCCTTCCCTCCGGGATGCAGGCGTCAATTCGCCGGTCCGGGGGCCTGGTCCGGGTCAGGGATTCCGCAAGAACCCTGACCGGTGGACGCTTTTCTCTGGAAAGGCTGGCGCGGGGACGGCAATTGATCCGACAGACAGGTATCGGAGGATCTCATGCCGGCCCGCACGATCGTCTGCATTATCTCCTCCATTCTGGGGGTGATCGCGCTGATCGTTGGACTCATTCTGTCCATTGTCGTCAAGGACGTCGGGCTCGGGATGCCGACGATTTTCGGCCTCGCGCTGCTCACGTTTAACGGGGTATTCATTGGCTTCGGCTTGCGGGAGGTTTACGCCTTTCTCGAGCGGCCGGACAACTGGGGGAAGACGGGCGCGGGGGTCCTTTGCGGAATCTCGACCGGCCTCTTCGGCACAGCGGCCCTGGGAGGCCAGTTCTGGCTGATTCTGTCCGACGGGCCCAACGCCCATCTGCGTCTTCCCGTGGGCGGGCTTCTCATGTACGGCCTGGGACTGTCCGTGGCAACTGGGGGATTGATGTGGATGGTGAACAAGCCACCGGACGCAGAATCACAGCCTCAATAGCCCCGTTTCCCTGGAGCTCCGGATCCCCACGGGCCCCCGCACGGTTCTTCAAGCGCAGGCCTTCGGATCCATGGGCGAGCGTCCGGATCGTTCCCGGGAGCGCGGCCCACCCGTCCGTGAAATCGAAAGCTTTCCCGTCCAGGGCCTTTCCCTGGGCATCGAGAAGGATCACCGTGTGCATCGGGGCGGCGCCCGGGACGTGCTCGCGAATCGTTGCACTTTCGACGCAAATCAGGATGACTTCGGAGAGCACCTCAGGGATTTCCTCCGTTTCGGCATTCACCAGGTAGATCATGACGTGTCCGGGTCTGTGGCGTGCTTCCGGATCCTCCGGAATTCGGAGGAGGATGACGGGCTTGTTCTCGGCGCGGCCACGCGCAATCGCGTCGGCCAGCGGTTTTGGGGGATTGGGCGGGACTCCCTTCCCCTGTTCTAGCGCCAGACGCTCGTCCTGACTTGCGAGAGCCGAGAGCCCGGCCAACCAGCTTGGCCGCCGGCAGGTCCAGGGACGCCGTTAGGGGCATCCTCCTCGGCGCACGCGATGTGGCGTCGCTCGGTGCACCCAACAGCCCGGCGCATGAAAACCGATCTCTTACCGCCTGCTGTACCAGTAGCCGCCTCCCCCGCCGAGCAGTAGTACGACCACGACAATCAGAAGAATGGTTCCCATCGTCTTTTCCTTTCAATCAGGTAATCGTGCGAATCTCCTTGCTAAGGGCTGCTCTTTTCCAGCTCGGCTAGTTCTCTTTCAGCCTCTTCCTTGCTGAGGCCGTAGAGTTCCTGGAGTTTCCCGTGGAGCTGTTCGCGCCTTCCGGCGATCATAGTCACATCGTCATGGGTTAGTTTCCCCCATTTCGCTTGGGCCTTTCCCATGAGCTGCGACCATTTCCCTTCAACTTGATCCTTGTTCATGATCATCCTCCTGAGACCTCCGCAGTTCGGTGAGAGCTCCCCGACTGTAACGGAGCCCAGCCGAGGAGGAATGGCGATCGGGGGATGCCAGAGTTCTACCTCGTGATGTCTTTGAGCTTATCGCCTGTCTTCTCGCCCGCCTTGTCGATGGATTTCCCGGCCTTTTCGAGCGGGCCATCATCACAGGCACCCAGAGCCAGCATGAACGCCGATGCGGCCATGAGCGTTATAAGTCTTTTGGTTGCGTTCATCGGTTCACTCCTTTGCTATAGGCGGACTCCAAGCACCGTTGTGTGTCATCACCCTGTAGAGCCGTGAATGTTGGGGTTGTGATGGCTTCAGCGCCCGCCTAGGAGCGAGGCGCGGACTTCTCCCGGGGTCGCCGGCGTGGCCTGGCGCATCGGAACCCAATCTGGCTCAAATCGGACGCCTAAAATGAGGTGGACCAGCTGCCCGTAGCTTCCGACGCCTGCCTCGACACGGTCTCACTACACGACGTCCTTCCTTGTCTCCCTCGCAATGTTCCGGGATCCGTGCGCAGAGTACCAACAACTCCGGCGAAGTGGGGGGGTTCGAGGCGTGCGCAACCCCCTTGCCCCCGTGCCGAGT